>NZ_JBFWIJ010000004.1:0-147764 GCF_050256055.1 Sphaerochaeta sp.
GGATGAATAGATGAAGACTATTTTTGTGAAACCGCTGACGATTCAGAAGAAATGGTATCTGATTGATGCAGAGGGAAAGGAGCTTGGCAAGGTAGCAGTTGCCGCTGCACGCATCCTCCGCGGGAAGAACAAGCCCGAATATGTTCCCCACCAGGACATGGGCGATTATGTGATTATCATCAATGCTGAGAAAGCTGCTCTTTCGGGCAACAAGTACCAGGACAAAATGTATTACCGCCACTCGAACTACCCCGGTGGGTTGAAGGCATACAGTTATGCCGAGATGGTGAAGCGCAACCCGGTTTATCCGATGGAACGTGCTATTCGCGGCATGCTTCCCCGTGGACCGCTTGGTCGCAAGTTGTACACCAACATGAAAGTCTATGCAGGCGCCAACCACCAGCAGCAGGCTCAGCAACCCATCAAGGTTGAAATCTAAGGTAGGAGCGGAAAATGGCAAAGAAAGAAGTAAAGAAAGTTGTTGATCTTGGTCATGGAGTCGGTCGCCGCAAGACCGCTGTCGCTCGTGTCTACCTTCGCGAGGGTGAGGGGAAGATCGTGGTGAACGGCAGGGATGTCGATACCTACTTCGCCAATCCGATGTTGGTGTACATCGTCAAGCAGCCGCTTGAGACCACCGAAACCGTCGGCAAGTATGATATCCTGATCAACGTTGTCGGTGGCGGTCCTTCCGGACAGGCCGGTGCCTGCCGTCATGGGATTGCCCGTGCACTGTGCGCTCACGACGAGGGCTTCCGCCCGGCACTGCATACCGCAGGCTTCATGACTCGTGATTCGCGTATGGTCGAACGCAAGAAATACGGTCAGCCGGGTGCTCGCCGCAAGTTCCAGTTCTCCAAGCGCTAAGTGGCATTTGCACGAATCGAAAGGGAAATCCAAGGCGGTCGCTTTCACGTTGTACCGTCGGAGGGTTTCCCTTTTTTCATCTGCGCCGATCTTATTCGATCGGAACACCTTGTTCTCGGTCAGGAGCTTACGGAAGCTGAGTTTTCCGTCCTCCAAAAGTTGCAAAACACGCATGACTGTCGTGCCCAGGCCTTGGTCTATCTTGCAAGACGGGAACACACGGCCAAGGAATTGCAACAGAAACTGCAGCAGAAAGGCTTTTCCCAACCAATCATCAAACAAGTGTTGGAAGACCTGGAAGCGGAAAACCTGCTCAGTGAGTATCGCTATGCGTTGCTCATGATCGAGAGCCGCCAACGCAAGAACCCAGAGGGGAGGATACTCATGGCCCAGCGACTTTCTGCGAAGGGAGTAGGCCGCCAGGAAGCAGAGAAAGCGCTGGATGAACTCTACACGCCTGAATTGACGACCGAATATGTGCAGAAAGCGTATAGACAGGTGTTGGACAAGCATGCTGATACGGACCAAGCCCGCTTTCTCCTCCAGAAAAAAGGGTTCTCATCCTATGAAATTAGAACGGCACTTGAGAGCTTTTCCCAAAATGAATAGACTGCCGATAGAGAGGTCCCTATGAACGGCAAGCGCATGTACATCTCCACTATCCTGATCATGGTTCTGGTTACTGAGAGCCTGTTTTCCCTTTCGTTTCCGTATAATCCGGATTTGTCAAAGGTCAGTGATGTTTCTGTGGCATTGACGATGCTCTCTCCTTCTTTGTTGGCGCTTAAGGCCCCCCCTTCCGATTATTTCACCCTTGGAACCAGCTATGCGGCAACCATGGTCGGGGCATACTCCGTCCGTACCGTCCTCAAGCAGGTGATCAACAGTCCCAGACCCTATGTAGGCACCGCTGAAGCCCCGCCGCCGAGCAGTGACGACTACAACTCCTTCCCCTCCGGCCATAGCTTGATGGCCTTCAGTAGTGCAGCATATCTGCAGACGATGCAGCATCTCTGGTATCCCGATTCCGCCCCAGTCAAACTGGCATGCGCTGCTTCCTGGACCTTGGCAGCCACGACCGCCGTCCTTCGGGTGGTGAGTGGCAATCATTATGTCAGGGATGTACTGGCGGGAGCCGCCATCGGATCGGCCATCGGGTTTCTCGGTCCCTATCTGACCGACCGACTCACCCACCATGATGCAAAGGCTCCCCACGTATTGGTCGGATCGGCCATCGGGATGCAACTTTCTTGGTAAACCCAACCATACCCGCTTGATTTCCGGTTACCGATACCATACGTTTGTCACATGAAGCAACAGGAATCCCACGATGCTCATGCGGTACTCTATCTGTCTGCCCTTACCGTCATCCTTTGGTCCACGGCGTTTGTCTTCACCCGGATTGCCATCCGCTCGATCAGTCCGTTCCCGTTGGGATTGCTCAGATACGGGGCGGCTGCCCTCGTACTGGTAGGAATCGGGTTTGCCAAGCACATAGGTCTGCCGAGTCGGCGTGACATCCCTCTGTTTCTTTTGCTCGGAGCCTTGGGGTTTTTCTTCTACCAACTCTTTTTCAATATTGCGATGACCACCATATCGGCCGCAACGGCAAGTGTGGTGGTTGCGACGGTTCCCGTACTCACCGCTTTCTTTGCTTCCCTGTTGTTTCATGAACGCCTCGGCAAAGTCGGTTGGATAGCCGTAATCATCGAATTCGGCGGGATTCTGGTCCTCACGCTCTGGCATCGGGAAGTTTCACTCGGGTGGGGGCTTTTCTGGATGCTGGCAGCCGCAATTTGTTTTGCCGTCTACAATCTGATCCAACGGTTCTCAAAGAGTCGGTATTCATCACTTCAAGCCACCATCTATTCGATTACGGCATCGGCTCTCATGTTCCTGATCTTCCTGCCCCAGGCGGTAACGGAGGTGCAGGGCGCACCACTTTCTGCGGTACTTGCCGTCGTATTCATGGGAGTCTTTCCCAGTGCAATCGGCTTTTTACTCTGGAACAAGGCGCTCTCCCTTGCCCGTCAGATCGGGGATGTGACGAACTTCATGTTTGTCACGCCGTTGCTCTCTACGCTCTTGGGTGTCCTCCTTATCCAAGAACTTCCTGACAGCCCTACCATTCTGGGAGGTGTATTGATTCTTTTCGGCTTCGCCTTATTCAATAATCGATCCAAACTGCATAGACCTGCGAACAAGAAAAACCCCATGCAAAGCTGAAGCACTGCATGGGGTGAGTTGGTGCGGGATGCACATCATTTCTGTTTGATATGTGCCAAAAACTCCTCGAATCCATTTTCCTCGGCCTTCGGTTCATAGTCGACCAAGGGATAGTGCTCCATGACAAAATCTATATCCTTGTCCCCGCGACCCGACAAATTGACCAGAATGGTCTCGTCTCTTCCCATGGTTTGTGCCAGTTTGATCGCATAGGCGACGGCATGGCTCGATTCCAATGCCGGGATGATGCCTTCCATCCGGCTCAGTCCATAGAAAGCCTCAACCGCTTCGCGGTCGGTGGCGGTCTCATAGTTGACCCGTCCGATGGTCTTCAGATAACTGTGTTGCGGTCCGACCCCCGGATAATCCAAGCCGCTGGCGATGGAATACACAGGAAGCGCTTCCCCTTTCTCGTCCTGGAGTAAAAAGCTTTTGAATCCGTGCAGGATACCGACCTTTCCTTTGGTGATCGTCGCCGCATGTTCCTTTGTGTCCAATCCTTTCCCTGCGGGTTCGACCCCATACAGACGTACCTGCTTGTCATCGAGGAAAGCACTGAAGATCCCCATGGCATTCGAGCCTCCCCCGACACAGGCAACGATCGCTTTGGGAAGGGATCCCGTCATTTCCTGAATCTGTTGTTTCGCCTCAATGCCGACGACACTCTGGAAATCCCTGACCATCATCGGGAATGGATGGGGACCCACCACGGAACCAATGCAATAAATCTGTTGCACTGGATCTTGCAGATAGGCTTCGAAGGCGGCGTCGACGGCATCTTTGAGGGTTTTGGTCCCTCTCTCAACGGAAACGACATTGGCTCCGAGAATTTTCATCCTGCTGACGTTCGGAGCTTCCTTTCTGATGTCGACCGCTCCCATGTAGATGTCGCATTCTAGACCGAGCAACGCTGCTGCTGTAGCCAAGGCAACCCCGTGCTGCCCGGCTCCAGTTTCTGCAATGACCTTTTTCTTGCCCATTTTCTTGGCAAGCAAGGCTTCTCCGATACAGTGGTTGATCTTATGGGCTCCGGTATGGTTCAAATCCTCGCGTTTGAGGTAAATCTGTGCACCTCCCACCGCCTCACTCAATCTTTTTGCATGATAGACCGGGGAGGGACGTCCCACATAATGTTTCTGCAAGTCGGAAAGTTCAGTGAGAAACGCAGGGTCCTGGACAATTGCTTCATATGCTCTGGTGATGTCATTCATCACATTCTGCAGGTCGCCAGGAATGTAGGATCCTCCGAATTCTCCGAAACAACCCTGTCCGTCGGGAAGATTTGTCGTATTGATGGCTTGGGTAAGTGCATTCTTCATGGGAATCTCCTTGTTGGGTACAGATGTTACTGTAAATAGAAACATACTGTCAAGCAAAATCCACAAAAAACAACCCACAGCAACCTAAATCGCTGTGGGCTTTCTCGCTTCGAAGCGGAGGCAGGGTTACAGGCCGAGCACTTTCTTGACGGTGGCGGCATCGCGGACGCCGACAGCCTTGTTGACGACTTTCCCGTCTTTATAGAACAGAAGGGTGGGGATGGACTGTACGCCGAAAGTCATTGCAAGTTCGCCTTCTTCATCTACGTTGACTTTGGCGATCTTCAACTTGTCACCGAGTTCCTTTTCGAGCTGTTCAAGGATGGTTCCCTGCATGCGGCACGGTCCGCACCAAGCGGCCCAGAAATCAACGACTACCGGGAGTTCGCTCTTCAAAACTTCAGCTTCATATGTGCTTTTGGTAACGTGTTTGGTCATGTTGTTCTCCTATACTGTATACTATACATGTGAATTCTTGTATCGTATAGATAAAATACTACTTTTATTTGCTAATGGCAACAAGATGGAAGATTTTTTTATGTACCCGATGATAGACCTGCATTGTGATACAATTTATTCCTTGTATGCAAATGAGATACAAGGGAATATCATACAGAACGACGGTAATGTGGATCTTCGCTGGATGGAAAAAGCAGGAAACGTAACCACCTGTTTCGCCTTGTTCGTTGAGCTTGGGTCGGTTGTTTCCCCGTTTCAGACTGCATTGCGTCTGTACCATCGTTTCGAAACGGAATTACACGATGCCAAGGATCGGATCAAGCATGTGCGTACCGCTTCCGAGATACAGGAAACCACCCACAGTAAGGCGATTCTCAGCATCGAGGAGCTGCAGATTCTTGAAGGGGATTTGGACAGGATTGCCTTGCTTGCAGACTGGGGGGTGCGACTGGCAACCCTCACCTGGAATTATGAGAACGACCTGGGATTCCCCCATCACCTGATTGGAGGGCTCAAGCCATTCGGATTCGAAGCCATACGGGAAATGGAAGCACACAACATACTGGTCGATGTTTCCCATCTCAATGATCAAGGGTTTTATGACGTAGCCAAAGTTGCGAAGAAACCCTTCATTGCAAGTCATTCGAACTGTAGGGCGATTACCAACCAAAGCCGAAATCTCAGTGACCGGATGATCAAAACCCTTGCCGATCATGGTGGGGTGGTGGGGCTGAATTTCTGTCCTTCCTTTCTCTCCGAAGACTGGAATGCAAATCATATCGAGGATATGGTCAGGCATGTGGTCCATCTCAAGCGGGTCGGTGGAAGGGATGTACTCGCCATCGGGACTGATTTTGACGGAGTGTCAGGGGACCTGGACATCAAGCACTATGACGGTATTGAGCGGTTGCGTCGTGCCTTGGAACAGAACGGCTTCACTACCAAAGATTTGGAAGCCATGTGGTATGACAATGCCCTTCGGGTCCTCTCCTGATCAAATCTGGTGTCTCAGCTCTCTGAGCAAAATCTTGTCCTCAGGACTGACCAGACGCGATTCTATGCATTTTTGGATGGCTTTCTTTCTCACTGGTTCTGCCAGTCGTCCCTGTTTCAGGTATGCAAATGTTTTTTCCCGATCCTTGCAGAACGCAGTGGCATATGCCCATCCAAGGGCCATCAACACATAATAGTGGCTGGCGTCGACATGTGAGAGCACCTCGAGCACATCGGTGAAGGTAGGCTCTTCGAGAAAGTAGAGCATCAACGAGACGATTCCCAAACGCACATCAAATGCGTTGGACTGAACGAGCAAAGCAGACAGGTCGGAATAGAAGGTTGATCGGTCCTCATTCAAGTCACCCAAACTTCCCGCCAAGGTGTCATTGGTCGCCCAACTGTCATTGTAAGGCCGAAGACGCTTCAGGTAAGCGCGTCGCTTCTCGAAGGGGAGCGGGATGAGGGCGAAGGCCTTGTAGGTGAGGATGACCTCTTCATACCAAGGTTGCTCGGATTGCAGAAAATCAAGCAGACATTGTTCCCCTTCCTGCTTGGCAAGCGTGTGTGCAAGTTTGTTCAGAACAGGGGTGCGTACTCCGACGACCATACGTTCGCTGGTCACCAGTTTTCGGGTGAACTGCGCATAGGAAGGCTCAGCGAATCCGCTGAGCCTTTGTTGGAGAAGGTCTTGTCTCACAATCCCATGCGTTTGGTAAAACGCATCAGATTGTCGATGGTCTTTTCCATATCCTGGGGAGCCCGTGGTTTTGCCGTCTTGAAGTCCACGGCAAGTCGGTTGATCGAGAAGATGCCGCTTACGCCCTCAGCATACGCCCCTTCGACGTCATCGCCGATATCACCAACGATGGCGAGTACCGGTACCTGTGCTTTCTTGGCTCGGCGTGCAACCCCGATGACCACTTTCCCACGCAGTGACTGGCCGTCGATTTTTCCTTCGCCGGTCAATACCAGATCAGCTTTCGTCAACAGTTTGTCGAAGTTCACGGTTTCCAGTACGGTCTCTATGCCCATTTGCAGCTGTGATCCAAAGAATGCTGCCATCCCGCCACCCATGCCGCCGGCAGCACCGGCGCCGGGAATAGCCTGGACTTCGATCTTACAGTCACGTTCGATCACCTTGGCGAGGCTCTGGAGATTTGCATCCAATACCTTCACCATCTCAGGCGTAGCACCTTTCTGGGGTCCGAAAATATAGGCAGCCCCATTGGTACCGTAGAAAGGATTGTCAATATCGCACATGGTGGTGATCGTCACATCCTTGAGCACGGGATCAAGCTTGGAAAGATCAATCGAGGCTACCTTTCCCATCGTGCCACCGGTAGGGACGAAGGAGTTACCTTGTGCATCCTTGAATACGACACCACAAGCTGCTGCCGCGCCGCAACCGCCGTCATTGGTGGAGCTGCCACCGAGTCCGACGATAATCGTCTTGCACCCCTGTTTTGCCGCATCGAGAATCAGCTGGCCGACCCCGAATGTGGTGGTCAGGTCCGGATGCAATTCATCACCGACCAAAGGAAGTCCTGCACAAGCGGCCATTTCGATGACTGCAGTGGTTTTTTTGACCACGCCATAGAAACTTTCCATAGGAAGTGCAAAGGGGCCTTGGACTGTCAATGTCCTCTTTTCGCCGCCGAGTGCCTTGAGAAATGCATCGACACTCCCTTCACCGCCATCGGCGACCGGGATACTGGTCACGACCGCATCAGGATAGTGACGCTTGATGGCTCTGTCCATGATGGTACAGATCTGCTCGGAACTCATGGTTCCCTTGAACGAATCGGGGATCAACAAGATATTCTTCATCGTGGGCTCCTCAAAAATGTCGGGGGCCGAAGTCCCCGACTTGCACCTATCTTACAGCAAAAAGAGGGATAATAGCCAGATGAAAATCATACAAGCAATACCTTGGAGCAATGTTACCATCGTCTGGGTACGATAGCCTTCCTCGGGTTTGAGTTTTCCGAAGTTGGTCACCACCCAGAAGTAGCTGTCATTGGCATGCGAGACGGTCATCGAACCGGCGCCGATTGCCATAACGGTAAGTACCGCTGCAATCGGAGACGTGAGGCCGAGAGCCGCCATCATGGAAGAGCTTTCCGCAAAGCTTCCCATAATACCTGCCGTCGTGGTGATGGCCACGGTGGAAGAACCTTGGGCGGTCTTCAGGATTGCAGAGATGAGGAAGGGGAAGAAGATTCCCACCATCGCCAGGACTTTGGCATTCTGCTTCATATAATCCACGAATCCGGCGCTTGCGATGACCTTGCCCAGTACACCACCGGCTGCGGTGATGAACAGGATCGGGCCGACGACTTTGAGCGTCTCGGTGGTCATGGCGTTGAAGTGCTTCATGTCACCGCGTTGGATCAACAGGACGATGCCGAAAATCAAGCCTATGGTCAAAGCGATGATCGGGGTCCCGATGAAGGCCAAGAGACTTCCCAGCGCTCCTTTCCACTTCATGGCTGCCGAAAGGGAACCCAAAGCCATGGAAAGAATCGGCATCAAGATGGGAGCGAGCGAAAGGAACCCGCCAGGAAGATTCCCGAAGCTTGCCAACAGGGTGTCATAATCGACTTCATTGGTATCTTCCGCCAGTTCCTCACCACTCTTGATTTTCTTGCCGATGTAATTGGCGTAGAAATAGGCGATTACCAAAGAGGGAATTGAGACAATCGTCCCCATGACGATGACCAGGAACAAATTATCCCCGATGCCGAGGGTGCCTGCTGCAGCGATGGGACCGGGGGTGGGAGGGATCAACACATGGCTGGTGTATAACCCTGCAGAAAGGGCTACCGTCATGGCAACCGATGAGAACTGGGTCTTTTTGCGCAAGGCTTTGCGGATGGGATCGAGAATGACAAAACCGCTGTCACAGAATACCGGGATGGAAACGACCCAGCCCATGATTTCCATTGCCAGCTGGGGATGTTTCCTTCCAACCAATCGGACCACCATCTCGGCAAGTTTGAGGGCCGCCCCGGTCTTTTCCAAGATCGTACCGATCAAGGCACCCAAGATGATGACGATACCGATACTACTGAAAATTCCACTGAATCCAGAACCGATGATGCCGGGTATATCCTTGAGTGGAAGCCCTATCACCAAAGCGAGGAGGAGCGAAATTCCCATGAGTGCAAGGAATGGGTGTACATTCCATTTCGAAATGGCCACGATCATGAATGCAATGGCAATCACAAACGTGATGATCAAAGCAATTCCAGACATGTCTAACCTCCTAAGGATTTTTCCTCAGTATATCACGGGTATTCCTACAGGAGAAAACAAATGTATAAAACTCAGCGTTTCCAGAATTGTTTTGAGAACAGGACGTAGACGGTGAACAGCTCCAGCCTTCCGACCAACATCAAAAAGGAGCACACCCATTTGATTGCAGACGGAAATGCAGCGAAATTGCCGGTAGGACCGACATTGCCGAATCCGATACCTATGTTCCCGAGGCAGAGGAATGATGCGGCGAAACTGGTCAGCGGATCTGATCCGCTGAGCGAAATGAGCACCGTCCCGATTACTCCGGTGAAGATGTAGACACCAAAGAACGTAGCTATTGCACTCATCAGATCAGGGCGAACAGTGGATTCTCCGACCCGTACTTGGAAGATGCCCCTTGGATGGATCCGCTGTTTTACATGGGCTCGACCCATCTTGAACAGGGTCACAATCCTGACAACCTTCACCCCGCCGCCTGCAGAACCCGCACATCCTCCTATGAAGAAGAGCAAAAGCAGCAAGACCTGTGGGAAAGCCGGCCACAACAGGTAGTCTGTGGTGGCGAAGCCGGTGGTGGTCAAAATGGATGCAGTCTGAAAGGCACTGTATCGGAAGGCTTGGCCGAACGAGGCATAGGTTTGGCTCGTGTAGAGATAGAGGGCTGATGCAAGGGCGACGAACGCCCAGATTCCCAGATAGGAGCGGAGCTCCCCGTCCTTGAGGACCGAGGAGAGTTTTCCGCTGAGGGCTTTGTAGTACAAGGCGAAGTTTGCTCCGCTGATCAGCATGAAAACGGTTACCACCACATCCACGTAGGCGCTTGAAAATGTGCCGATGGAGGAGTTCTTCACACAAAAGCCTGCAGCAGCCATGGTGGAAAACGTTACGGTCACCGCATCATAGAGAGAAAGGTTTCCGATGAGCAGGAATACGGTTTCCAGAACGGAAAAAGCAATGTAGATGGACCAAAGGATGAGGGCGGTATTCTTGATCTTGGGAGTCAGCTTGTCCTTGGTCGGACCGACCGACTCCGCTCCTACCAAAAGGGTACCGCTTACCCCGAGCGCGGGGAGCAGGGCGACGAACAATACGACGATTCCCATTCCGCCCAACCAGTTGGTCTGGGACCTCCAGAAGAGAATCGATTTGGGAAGGCTCTCGATTTCCGTCAGAACGGTCGCTCCTGTGGTGGTGAATCCGCTCATGATCTCAAAATACGCACTACTGTAGTCGACGTACGCTCCGCTGGCTACCAACGGGATGGCGGAAAACGCGGTGGCGATCACCCAGGTCAAGGTCACCACCAGATACCCATCACGACTGAGCATGATGTTTTCCTTTGGTTTTCCGGAGACAATGACAATCAAGGAACAAAATACGGCGATTGCCAGATAGGTGACCAGAAAGCCATGAATCGCCTGCTGCTCATGATAATGGAAGGCAAGAAAGGTGGGAACTCCCATGAGAAAACCGAGAAAGAGTTCTATATAGGCCAACAGGCGTAAGTCAAGTCTCCAATTCAGCATGGCGTTTACCCGAATAGTTTTTGTATCAATTCCGAAGAATTGCGTAACACGGCTACCAAGACGGTATCGCCCTCAACGAGCGTGGTAGGACCGGTCGGGATGCTGCTGGTACCGTCGGCATGGGTGATGCCGGCGATAATCGCTTTCTTACGCATATTGATGTCCTTTAGTTGTTTGTTGCACACCTCACTCGCCGCATTGATGATGAATTCAAAAATTTCCAACTGTCCGTTGAAGAGAGTGTGGATGCTCGAGACATTGGTGCCTCTCAGATATCGCAACAATGATTCGACGGTGGTATCGGTGGTGGAGAACACCACGTCGATCTCCAGGTAGGAAGCCATGCGCGTATAGTTGTTGTTCTGTTTGATCAAGGCCATGGAACGGCTTACCCCGATACGCTTCGCATAGCTTGCGGTGATGATGTTCAGTTCGTCATTGTCAGTCAGTGCAACCAGAAGGTCGTAGGAACCCAGCTGTTCCTCGGCCATGATGTCCTCGTCGGTGATGTCGGCCTTGATCACCAGAATTTCCCTGAATCGTTCAGAGAAGGTTTCGCATACATCGGGATTCTGATCCACTACCGTCACCCGTGAGCGCATTGAAGGACTCATGCGATTGAGCAATGCCCGGGTAACGTTGCTGCCTCCGACCAATACCATATTGTTTGGTCGTTTCTGCAACTTTCCGACGGTTTTGAGGATATCGGTCACTTCTTCCGATTCTGCTACGATGGAAAGGATGTCGTTGGCCTGGATGGTGGTATTTCCGGAAGGAACGACGACCAAGCCTCTGCGGTTGATTGAAGCGATGATAAAATCGGCTCCCAATTTGGACCGCATCTCCCGGATACTTGAACCGACATAGGAGCTGAATGACTCGACGTGAAAATTATAGAGGAGAAGACTGGAGTTGTTGAACCCCAAAACATTGCCGTTCACCCCTTGTTCGATGATGTTGTAGATGGCCTTTGCCGTTTCCGTATTGGGGTTGACGATATGGTCTATCCCCAAGAGTCCTTCCTTCAGACCATCCAGACCGGTATAGACGAGTGACCGTATTGCTGCTACGGTTTTTGTTTGCGGATAGGAGGAGGAAACCAATCCACTGGAGACCAGATTGATCTCATCGCTGTCGGTTACGGCGACGAACGCCTCCGCTTGGTCCACCCCGGCTTCCAAGAGGGTCCCGATGTTCGTTCCGTTGCCCAAGACCCCGAGGCAATCCAATTTCGAGACTGCCTTTTCAATCCGTTCGTGTGAACTGTCGATGATCACCACATCTTTTCCATCAGCAACAAGCTGCTTGGCCAGTCCCAGACCGCGTCTCCCCGCCCCAAGGATAATCACTTTCTTACTCGTATCCAGCTCCTTTCCTCTCGCCCTGGAGAATGATGAGTCAGTGTCTTGATGATACCAGAACAAAATGAAAAGCAAAAGGGCTAATGAGAAGACTCGAGCTGATGACGTACATGCTTCAGGATATGGTATTTGGTTTTGGGAGAATGGAGATAAGAGAAGTGCTTTTTCTTTAATATGCAATAAATTATAACTTATCAGCATCTTTTATTCAGAATCTAGTTGACAAGATTTTCTCTTTTGCCTATAGTAGGTAAGAAATTCGACGCAGGGTGGAGCAGTTGGCAGCTCGTCGGGCTCATAACCCGAAGGTCGTAGGTCCGAGTCCTACCCCTGCTAAATAGTTGGTCTGATGAATGGACTGCTGAATGTATATTGGTACACGGCAGGACGGTGATTCCTGATTCTACCAAGCTTTTGGGCAACTTGTTGAGGCGGCATTGGCTGCACGACGGGTTGCCTTTCCTTTTGTTCGGATGACAACCCTATCCTTGCAATCCTGTCTGTGTGCGTTATGATGATACAGACAGAAAGCGGGAAAGGAGCGTCTGGATGGAAGGGGAGCCACGGTGCATCGGAATTTTTACTTCAAATCTGGACGACGAATACCAATCGACGTTATGTCACGCCATCGAAGGTGAAGCACGGAAACGCAGATTCGGAACCATCACCTTCGTAGGTTCCCGCATCGGATCGCCGATTGCCAGTGAGGCTTCATCCAACCTTGCCTATCGTCTGGCAAGCGAGCATACCATCGATGGTTTGATCATCATCGCCTCTTCCCTCGCCACGTTCTTCACTACCTTGGACCTGAACAAGTTCTTTGCCCCTTGGTCGCATCTGAGCCGGGTATCCATCGGGATGCGCATGCAGGGAATGAGCGACATCACCGTACAAGGAGAGGAAAGCATTGCCAGTCTGGTCGACCATTTGATTACGGTGCACCAAAGAAGACGATTTGCCATACTCAAAGGACCTGAGACGCATGAGGAATCGATCAAACGGTTGGACTCATGCCTCGAAATGCTTTCCCGATATGGAATCGAAGTCGATCCTCGAATGATCATGAAAGGGACCTTCACCGACAGCTCCGGCCATGAGGCTGTCCAATACTTGGTTCGCAACAAGCTGTCGTTCGACTGCCTGATCTGCCTCAACGACTGGATGGCGCTCGGCGCCCTTGAGGAGCTTGCCCGTTGTCAGATCCAGGTTCCCGACCAAGTCTCGGTCATCGGTTTCGACGGCTTGGATCCTTCGCGCTACACCGTGCCGCCGCTTACCACCGTCGTGCAACCCCTGCACGAAATGGGGGTGATAGCCGTGGACATCCTCGACCGAATCATGGCCGGAGGGGAGGAGGAGCATATCTGTTTGCCCTGCACACCTGCCATCCGTGAATCGTGCGGATGCAATCCCCATGTCAGTTATACCCCGGGATTGCATGAGATGCCGGGCTATGCAAGCCCTGCCGAACGGTTGGCGGTGAAAGACCTGCTTCATTTGGTCAAGCAAGGGGACTACCATCAAATGATCTACCGACTCAACCGGGCCATCGATGCCACAGCGGCTGAGAGCGGGTCGTTGCATCGCTGGAACGAATATCTTTCTGTGGTGGAATATACCTCGCGGATGGAGAGCGAGCTCAGAGAGAAAACGCTCTCCATGCTGATGGGTGCCGCCAGAGCGTTGATCGGTGACAAGATAGGTCGATTCCAAGCCGCAAAACGTCTGGCCTTGGAACACTCATTCGATACACTGCGCAAAGTCAGCGCCATGCTGGCCGGTACCTTTGAATTGAAGGATCTTGTTCCCAATCTCAAACAAAGCCTGTTGCTGTTCGGTTTGGACGATGGCTATCTGGTCCGATTCGTCGGAACCGAGGGGAAGGCCCGTCTGATGATGTCCATCCAGGACCGGGCGGATATGCAGTCGATCCTCCACGAAGAGTTTTCGGCCAAACAGATTCTCCCTCCCGGTCTTGGAAAAGCGTGGAAGACCCAACGATGGGTTCTGCTGCCCTTGGTCTATCTCTCCGAACCGCTCGGATATTTTTTGGTGCCCTTCGGCATGGTGATGCCTGCCTTATACGATGTGCTGCAGGAACAGATTTCCAGCAATCTCAAAGGATCGCTGCTGCTTGAGCAGATCAAGGAACATGAGAAAAACCTGGAACGCCAGGTACAGGTACGGACCAAGGATTTGCTTGCCGAGATGAAAAAGCGTGCCGAGTTGGAGCAGGAAGTCATGGACATCGCAAATAAGACGATGGAGCGGATCGGTCAAGATCTGCATGATGATTTATGCCAATATCTCTTGGGTATCTCGCTGCTTGCCTCCTCGACCAAGCAACATCTGCTGAACGAGAAGACCATCCAGATGGAGGAGCTTGACCAGATAACCCTGCATTTGGGAGAAGCCATCGCAAAGATCAAGACCATCAGCCGCGGCCTGATGCCCATGGAATTGGAACGACACAGTTTTGCACAACGGCTGCAGGTATTGGTAGCCGACAGCCTGCGGTATGCAAATGTGCGGATCGGCGTTGATCTGGATCCTGAGTTTTGCGTAGCTGATGCCAATCGGGAATTGAATCTCTTCAGAATAGTACAAGAAGCCCTGACGAATGCAATCAAGCACTCCAAGGCCCGGCATATCAGAGTAACCTCCCGAACGCAGCACAACAGTGACGGCAGCCGCACCCACACGATCCTGGTCACCGATGACGGAATTGGTTTGCCCGACAACCGTACTTCCCAAGGGCTGGGGCTTCGGATCATGCATAATCGTGCAGCCTTGGCGAAAGCAGAGCTTTGCTTGGAAAGCAGCCCTGCAGGGACCAGTGTCGGCGTCACCTTCAAGGAGGAGTAATAGATGCAGCAAATCATCCGATTCCTGATCGTGGATGATCACCCCCTGTTTCGCCAAGGGTTGGTGAGTGTCATCGAGAATGAAACACGGTATCAGGTGACAGCTGAGGCCACTACCATCGCAGAGGCCCTTGATGCACTTGCCCGGGCCCAGGTCGACCTGGCCTTGATTGACATCTCACTGGGTCATGAAAACGGATTGGAACTGGTCAAGACCATCAAATCCAGCCGGCCGGAAATACAATGCATCGTTATTTCCATGTATGATGAGCTCATTTATGCATCAAGCGCACTGAAGGCGGGAGCCCGTGCGTATGTGATGAAGCAGGAGGCTCCCTCTTCCCTGCTTGATGCAATCGAACACGTGTTGAAAGGCCGGATCTACCTCTCAGAGGATATGCGTCAGCATATGCTGGACACCATGCTGCTGCAGGAAAAGACCGAGGAAATTGAGCCGACTCAGCTGCTCAGTCTCAGGGAAGTCGAGGTGCTTCGCCTGCTCGGCCAGGGATTCGGGGTCACCGAGATCGCGCAGACGCTGAACCTCTCGGTCAAGACGATCAATGTATATCGCGACAACATCCGCCGAAAGCTGTCCATCAGCGATGCGAACGCCTTGCGGAAATTTGCGATCAAATGGGTGAAAAGCAACGAGCGCTGAGTCACTAGGACAAACGTCCTAGGCAAAGAGTAGACGAAAAGCCAATGGCGGATTGCGTGTTGCTCCCGTAGGATGATGAATGTAAGAGCCTGTCTGCTGTACAAGCCTTGTACAAAAACAGGCATTACCCGATGGTCATGGATATCTCATGGACATGGAGAAAGAAAGGAGGAATCTGTATGAAACGGAACATGCGTATGCTCGTCAGCTTGGTATTGGTTGCCTGTATGAGCTTCACTCTGTTCGCTGCCGGACAGGCGGAAGGCGGCGCTGCATCTCCTGCACGCAAGGTGATCAACCTATGGAGCTTCACCGACGAAGTGCCCAAGATGCTTGAGAAGTACAAGCAATTGCATCCAGAGTTCGATTATGAAATCAAGACCACCATCATTGCCACCACCGATGGCGCCTACCAGCCTGCACTCGACCAGGCTTTGGCAGCCGGCGGCGACAACGCCCCTGACATCTACTGTGCGGAATCAGCGTTCGTACTCAAGTACACCCAGGGGGATGCCTCCAATTTTGCAGCACCCTACAAGTCCTTGGGGATTGATGTGGCTGCCAAGCTCAAGGAAGCTGACATCGCCCAGTATACGGTGGATATCGGAACCAACAAGAAAGGGGATCTGGTAGGATTGGGCTATCAGGCAACCGGCGGCGCGTTCATCTATCGCCGCTCCATTGCCAAGGCTGTATGGGGAACCGACGATCCTGCAGTGATCAAGACCAAGGTCGGTCCCGGTTGGGAGAAATTCTTCCAGGCTGCCGATGCACTGAAGAAGAAAGGCTACGGCATCATCAGTGGAGATGGCGATATCTGGCATGCCATTGAAGGAAGCAGTGACAAAGGATGGATCGTAAACGACAAGCTGTACATCGACCCGGCCCGTGAAGCGTTCCTCGACGTCTCGAAGTTGCTGCACGACAAGGATTATTACAATGACACCCGTGACTGGACCGATGCATGGTTTGCCGACATGAAGGATGCCGGTGCCAAGAAGATCTTCGGTTTCTTCGGCCCCGCATGGCTGATCAACTACGTCATGGCCGGCAACAGCGGGGGGACCAAACCCGGTGAAGGTACCTACGGCGACTGGGCTGTCTGCGAACCTCCCGTCGGATTCTTCTGGGGCGGCACCTGGGTGTTGGCCAACAAGAACAGTCCGGTCAAGGATGCCGTGGGTAAGCTCATCGAATGGATCACCCTGGACAGCTCGAATACCGGTCTGCAATATTTCTGGGCGAACGGAACCCTCAATGGCCCCGGCGGTACCAAGGATACCGTTGCCAGCGGGACTGTGATGAAAAAGAGCGACGGAACGCTTCCGTTCCTTGGTGGACAGAACATGTTCGATGTCTTTGTACCTGCAGGTGCATTCGCCACCGGCAAGAACAAAACCCAATATGACGAATCCATCAATATTTATTGGCGCGACCAAGTTCGTGAATACAGTTACGGCAACAAGACCCGTGAGCAAGCACTTGCCGACTTCAAGCAGCAGGTGGCGGACAACCTCGACATTATCGTAGAGTAACCTATCGTCTCTTGCCTTTGGTGCAGGTGGGTAATCCTCACCTGCACCTTGGTTGCTCTTTGTGCGCATCGTCGGGGAAAATCCTCTGTGATGGATATCAGTCGATGCACAGTCATACTTACGGGAGGACTTGCCTATGCGCCAGAAAGGTATCAACTATGCGAAGTACGGGTATCTGTTTTCCATTCCCTTCGTGCTTACGTTTCTCATTTTTTCCTTGTATCCCACCATCTATACGGTCTTGATCGGTTTCACCGATCTCAGAGGTTTGGGGAGGACGGATTTTACCTTCCTGAAGAATCCATTGCAGAATTTCCATTTGATATTGAATAATGCGACCTTCAAACGGTCGTTGGGCAATACGCTTCTGATCTGGATGATGAACTTCATCCCCCAGATCCTTTTGGCACTGCTACTCACCGCTTGGTTCACCACCAGGCGATACAAGGTAAAGGCCCAGGGCGTGTTCAAGGTGTTGATCTACATGCCCAACATCATCACTGCGGCAACCATCGCCATTTTGTTCAATTCGCTGTTCGGCTATCCCAAGGGGCCGGTGAATGATATGTTGATGCATCTCGGCATCCTTGATGCGCCTTCCAACTTTCATCTTCAGAAATGGACGGCACGGGGTGTAGTCGCTTTCATCCAGTTCTGGATGTGGTACGGCAACTCGATGATTGTTCTGATAGCCGGAGTCCTGGGCATTGATCCTACGCTCTTCGAAGCGGCGGAGATCGACGGGGCGAGTGCTCCCCAGATTTTCTTTCGGATCACCCTGCCTCGACTACGGACCATCCTGCTCTATGTTTTGATCACCAGCATGGTCGGAGGACTGCAGATGTTTGATATCCCCCGTCTGTTCCTGTGGGGGGGGCCGGATAATGCGACGCTCACCAGCAGCCTGTTCATCTACAATCAGGCGTTCAGCGGAAGCTACCTGTACAATCGTGCTGCAGCTGCAAGCATGATCATCTTTTTGATCATCGTGGTACTCTCGATAGCCATGTTCCGTCTTTTGCGGGACAAGGGCGAAGCAAAGCAGCGCAGGCAGGAGAAGGAACGCCTGAAAGCGTTGCGTAAAGCGGGGGTGGCACAATGAGAAGCCTGAAGACCACAACCACCCTGACAAAAACCATCATCTACCTCGTTTGTACGTTCTTGGCATTGTTGAGCATTTTCCCCTTTCTGGTCATGTTCGTGAACGCTACCCGCAGCACCTACGAAATTCAACAGAATTCCGTCTCAATCATTCCCTCGCATTTTCTGCTCAGCAATTGGCATATTTTGAATGGAAAGAGCTTCAATCCTGCGGTAGGGTTCCTCAATTCAATGTTGATCAGCAGCGGCGCAACCCTCTGTGCAGTGTATTTTTCTTCCCTGACCGCCTATGCATTGGTTGCCTACAGCTGGAAACTGCGTCAGCCGTTCTTCAGTTTCATCCTCGCGGTGCTGATGATACCGGCCCAGGTTTCCAGCATCGGGTTCTATCAATTCATGTATCGCATCGGATGGACCAACAGCTTGTGGCCTTTGATTCTGCCCGCCATCGCATCCCCGGCAATGGTGTTCTTCATGCGTCAGTATTTGTTGGCGACCCTTTCCTTGGATATCGTCAACTCAGCCCGCATCGATGGCTCGGGGGAATTCTATACCTTCAATCGGATCATTCTTCCGATCATGAAGCCGGCAATGGCCACCCAGGCGATTTTCACCTTTGTGGCAAGCTGGAACAATTTATTCGTCCCTTTGATACTGCTCACGGACAACGAGAAATATACCATGCCGATCATGGTGAGCCTGCTCCGTGGCGATATTTATAAGACTGAATACGGCTCCGTCTATCTGGGTTTATCCTTGACGGTCCTGCCGTTGTTTGTTATCTACTTCCTCTTGTCCAAGTACATCATAGCCGGAGTGGCGCTTGGGGCATTGAAGGAATAGGCGTGTGTGTCGGGAAGGAGTTACATTGATGCAGCAGAATCGAGAACGGGCTTTGGAGCTCTTGAAAAAGATGACCATCGAGGAAAAGGTGGCTCAACTGGTGTCTGCATGGTTGGAAATACATGAGGACGGCAGTATCGCCCTCCGTGAGTATGGTCGGAAAGACAGCCGGCGCGGCGATGTCAAGGAGGAGGTTCTGGGCAAAGGCATCGGGCAACTTACCCGACCGTTCGGGACCATGGCCAATGATGTCCACTTGCAGGCGAAGGCAGTCAACCGGATCCAGCAGTATCTGGTCGAACATACACGATTGGGAATCCCGGCCATGCTGCATGAGGAATGTCTTACCGGAGCCATGATCAAGGGTGCTACGATATTCCCCTCGGCGCTCAACTACGGATCGAGTTGGAATCCCGAGTTGGTGGGATCCATTGCCAAGGCCATCGGTGACGAGCTTCGGTCGCTGGGTATCCATCAGGGGTTGGCCCCCGTGCTCGATGTCGCCCGGGATGCGCGCTGGGGCAGGTTGGAGGAAACGTTCGGAGAGGATCCGTACCTCTGCGGGTTGCTGGGCATCTCCTATGTGAAAGGCCTGCAAGGGAACAAACGTTCTCCGCTTGCCACCCTCAAACATTTTGTCGGGCATTCCAACAGTGAGGGCGGGCGCAACCATGCTCCGGTCCATATGGGGCCTGTGGAACTTGCCAATACTTTCGCCCTTCCGTTCGAGATGGTGGTGGAAAACGCACGTCCGGGTTCGGTCATGCCGGCGTATCACGATATCGATGGGATTCCCTGTACCAGCAATCGTTCCTTGGTGAATGATCTTCTGAAGAAGCAGTGGGGATTCGACGGCCTTGTGGTGGCCGATTACGAGGCGATCGTGCAATTGGTGAAGGATCACCAGGTAGCCAATGACATGGCCGAAGCTGCGGCATTGGCCTTCAATGCCGGAATGGATATAGAGCTGCCTGGATTCACCGTCTTCAAGGATGGTTTGATAGAAGCCCTCTATCGCGGTTTGATCAAGAACGAGGATCTGGATGCATCGGTTCTGAAAGTGCTTGAGGAGAAATTTCGCCAAGGTTTGTTCGAGCATCCGTATATCCAGGAGGAAGCCATCGAACTGGGCTCGGCGAAGAACCATGCCCTGGCCGTAAGGGCTGCAGAACAATCGTTGGTATTGTTGAAGAACGACGGGACGCTCCCCTTCAAGAAGGGCCTTTCCCTTGCGTTGCTCGGGCCTTTGGCCGATCATCCCTATGCCATGTTCGGTGGGTACGCCCCTCCGGTGCACCTGCAGGGTTCCCATACCCCCGAGCAAACCGTTCCCCCTGCAGCAAAGACCATACGTTCTGCCTTGCAAGAGTTGCTCGGTGATGAAGCTCTGGTCTTCGAACCCGGCTGCATGCTCTACGAGAATCAGGTTGAACGTGCACTATTCTTCCCCGGCGATATTCAACAGGAAGAACTGGGCGGCAAGCATGCACTCAGCAGGGATGACTCGCGTATCGAAAAGGCGGTGGAAGCGGCGAACAACAGTGATCTCACCATCTTGGTGGTCGGGGATCTCGCCGGGCTGTTCCAGCAAGGTACCGTTGGGGAGGGATCCGATGCCGCATCCTTGGCCCTTCCCGGCATGCAGCAGTTACTGATGGAACGGGTGTTGGATACCGGAAAGCCTGTGGTGGTGGTATTGGTCAGCGGGCGTCCGTATGCATTGTCGCTTGCAGAAAAGAAAGCCCGTTCCATTCTGGCCGCTTGGCTTCCTGGTGAAGGCGGCGGCGAAGCCATTGCACGGACCTTGCTCGGATTGAACAACCCCGGAGGGCGTACCACTCTCTCCTTTCCCAAGGCGGCCGGTGCGATGCCCTATGCCTACAATCATGCCAGGAAAGCTGGGGGTATGCCCGTACAGTCCCAGTATGGACATCTCTACCCCTTCGGACACGGTCTCGGTTATTCATCCCTTGTCTGGTCCGATTTTACCTTGGATACTCCCCAGGTGGATCTTACCGGCGATATTGTCTTCTCCCTGAAGGTATGCAATGAAGGGCCGTATGCTGCCGATGAGGTAGTGCAGGTCTACATCCAGGACAAAGTGGCCTCAGTGGTTCGTCCGATCAAGGAACTGAAGGCTTTCTGCAAGGTGCATCTGGCATGCAAGGAGCAGAAACGCTTGGTTTTCACCTTGCCAAGCGACCTCCTGTCCTTTGTAGGTGCGGACAACGTCCGCAAGGTGGAGGGTGGGACCTTTGCGCTTATGGTAGGAAAGAGCAGCGATGACGTTGTGTTTTCAAGCGATTTTACCCTGCTGGGGGATACACGGATTGTAGCCAGAAATTGGCGATGTGTTTCCTCGGCGGTGGTACAAGCGATCTCCTAGAAGAGCGGACCTCCCCGTTCGGCAACGTGTCTGCCCGGTACCAAGCAGACACGTTGCCTCTTTTCTTTCTTGGCCTGCCGCCATGCTTGCAATTCTGTTGGCGTGGGCTATGATGAGGACAGGAGGGTGAAGAAACCAGTATGATACGGTATGCCCAATTTGCAGGGTCCTGGTATCCGAAGGATCCAAGAACATTGAGACAGTTGGTTGAAAAAGCGGTCTCTGACGTGCGGAAAAAGGCTGATTTCCAAGCAGGTCCCTGCCGGTTTGCCGTACTTCCTCATGCCGGACTCTTCTATTCGAAAGCCGGCATCGCACCTTTCTTCGCCGCAGATCTCAGTCGTGTTGAACGAGTGTTGATCCTTTCTCCCAGTCACTATGCGAACTTGAACGAAGATCAGTTGGTCAGTTGTCCGCTTTCTGCATGCCAGACCCCTTTGGGAACGCTTGAAGCCTTCAGCCTGCCGAATGCTCAGGATCGTTATGGTTCGGCTATCCAGGCCGAACACGCCTTGGAAATGGCACTGCCCTTCCTTGCAGCGTTGGAGCATCCTCCTCAGGTGGGTATGGCCCTCATCTCACACTTTTCCGATCCTCATGTTGTAGAGGCCATGAGTGCTACCTTGATCGACCAGTTGGGGAGCCAGGAGCTGGAAGCTGGGACGACTGCCGTCATCGCTAGCAGCGATTTTACCCATTATGGTCCCCGCTTCGGATACACCCCGTATCAGAGCAAAGCTCAATACCGGGTGAAGGAAGATGACCTGACCCTGTCTCATTTGCTGTGCGAAGGAAGGGTGACGGATGCCTTTGCCTTCTGCAAGGCTCATCGCAGCACCGTCTGCGGTTATGCTCCGGCCATGCTGGTTTCCTTGATGGCAAAGAAGATGAACAGCATGGGGTGGGTCGCAGATTATTACACTTCAGGTGATGTAAGTGCATCCGATGATGCGGAGTTTGTTGCATATTCGACGATACTTTGGAGGTAGGAGGATGGAGCGTTATCATCGACAAACCTTGCTCGCATTGGCACGGGAGGCGTTGCAGAGTACCCTCAGCCACGTTCCGATGCCCATCTATGACCGCTTGAAAACGGAACAAAATGCCCCGTTCGATCATGAATTGGGTTGTTTCGTTACCCTCAAGACACAGGAGGGTGAGCTTCGGGGTTGCATCGGCAATCTCTGGGGAAAAGGCCCTTTATGGCAAGAAGTGCCGAACCTTGCCCGTGAGTCTGCGTTCAATGATCCCCGGTTCCACCCGGTTGCAAAGGAGGAGCTCGATCTCTTGGTCATCGAGATTTCCCTACTTTCAGCGATGCAAAGCATTTCCGATTACCATCAGATCCGTCTTGGTGTTGATGGCACACTCTTGACCCATGGGTATCATCGGGCGGTATTCCTTCCCCAAGTCGCAACCGAACAGGGTTGGGACCTCGATACGATGTTGGAACGGTTGAGCTGCAAGGCAGGCCTCTGGCCGAAAGCTTATACCGATGAAGCCTGCCGCTTCGAAGTATTCCAAGCCGAGGTGTTCAGCGAGGCGGACCGGTGAAACTTCGATGTGATTTCTGCTACCGGCACTGCCAGCTTGAGGAAGGCCAGACAGGACTGTGTGGGGTACGCACCCATAAGGAGGGGAAACTGATCACTTCAGGCTATGGTGCATTGGTCAGTCTGGCGGTCGACCCGGTGGAAAAGAAACCTCTGTATCATTTTTTACCCGGCAGCAGAACCATGTCCATTGCGATGTTCGGCTGTAACCTTACCTGTCAGTTCTGTCAAAATTACCTTATCAGCCAAAGCGACTTTGCCGGTGTGATTGCGGGCCAGCCGGTCGATATCCAGGAAATCATCGACGGGGCGAAAGACCGGCACTGTCCCTCGATCAGCTTCACCTACAGTGAGCCGTTGGTCTGGCAGGACTATATGCTTGAAGTTGCCAAGCGTGCCAAGCAGGAAGGGCTTGCCACCATCATGGTAACCAACGGGACATTCAGTGAGGAAGCCCTTGCGCGCATCGTTCCTTGGATCGACGCTTACAATATAGACCTGAAAGGGGATGAATCGTTCTACCACCGACTCTGCGGAGGCAGTGATGAACCGGTTCTTGAGGCCATACGATATATAGGTCGGACCAAGGCGCATCTGGAAGTGACCACCATGGTCATGGAAAGTATGCATACGCTGTCCATGATCGAGACGTTGGCTCATGCATTACACGAGCGGGGCGTCCAAGTCTGGCATTTGAGCCGGTTTTTCCCCAACTATCACTGCACGGAAGCCGAAACCAGTGAATCCTTTCTGCGACAAGCCCTCGAGGCAGCAAGGACCGGATCGATCCCCTATATCTATGCCGGCAACAGCGGGATGGACCAAAGTACCTATTGCCCCTCCTGCCATGAACTGTTGGTAACCGATCGGATTCGTTCGTCCATCCATGTATTGCCTACGCTCAAACAGGGGCGTTGCAGTTCTTGTCGGTACCCCATCTACGGTAGGTTCGGCTCCTGACACACACCTCATTTTCTGCTACACTCGGCCTTTCAGGAGTAATGTGTGGTCAGACTCAGTGCGGTAACGGTAGCCTATGGGGCCCGTTACATTCTTAAGGATGCGGAATTTCTCATCAAGCCGGGCGACAGGGTTGCTTTGGTCGGTCCGAATGGGGCAGGCAAAAGTACCTTGCTGCGGGTGCTTGCCGGCGAGGAACAGCCTGACAACGGCCAGGTGGTGATCGAGGGGAAACCCGTGATCGGGTACTTCAGCCAGAATGTCGGGGAAATGTACGGTCGTAGTGCCTTGGAAGAGGTCATTTCCGGAGCCGGGGAGGTCTATAAGCTTGGGAAGAAGCTGGAGGAACTGGAACATCGGATGGCTGATGATCACCAATCCTTCAGCAGTGAGGACCTGGATCTATATGGTGAGCTGCAGACACAGTTTCTCGCCCGTGATGGGTACAGTCTCTCCCAACGCAGTGAGGAGATCCTGACCGGTTTGGGTATTGGACCTGAGCGGTTTCATGAACCGGTGGAGCATTTCTCCGGTGGATGGAAGATGCGCATTGCCTTGGCCAAGATGCTTGCGCTCAAAGCTGATGTGCTCTTGATGGACGAACCGACGAACTATCTGGATTTGGAATCGATCATGTTTCTGGAGACTTGGATTGCCGCATTCGAAGGGGATGTGGTCATGACCAGCCATGACCGGCAGTTTTTGACCAGGGTTTGCAACCGTACGGTCGAGGTGGACAACGCCCAGGTGGTTGCCTACAGCGGCGATTACGATTTCTACCTTCGTGAACGTGAAATACGAAGAGCCCAATTGGTGGCGACGTACAACCGCCAGCAAGCCAGATTCGCCAAGGACGAGGAATTCATCGCAAGGTTCGCCGCCCGTGCCAGCCATGCTTCGTTGGTGCAATCCAGAATCAAGGCTCTGGAGAAAATCGAGCGGATCAGTTTGCCCGCTGAGGCAAAGGTGATGCAGATCCAATTGCCTCCCTGCCCGCGAAGCGGAGATCTGGTGGTGGTGCTCAAGGATTTGTGCATGGCCTATGAACGGACGGACGGCACCGTACATCCGGTGCTTGAACAGCTCAACGGCGAGGTGATGCGTACCAACAAGATTGCCGTAACCGGGGTAAACGGAGCAGGGAAATCAACTTTGCTGAAACTCATTGCAAATCTGATGCAACCGACCGGAGGTCAGGTATCGCTCGGATCAAGTGTCCAGATGGGTTATTTCAGCCAATACAGTGCCGATGTCCTGAATCCGAACAAAACCATTTTCGAGGAAGTGTCCGAGCGGTGTCCTTCAGCTACCATTCCGGTTGTTCGTGCGTTGTTGGGTGCTTTCTTGTTCAGCGGCGATGATGTCGACAAACCCATCTCGGTACTCAGCGGAGGGGAGAAGAGCAGAGTGATGTTGGCGATTCTGTTTGCCAATCCATTGAATTTTCTTGTATTGGATGAACCTACGAATCATCTGGATATCCAAAGCAGAGAGGTTTTGCTTGATGCGCTCAGTCGGTTTGAGGGAACAGTCATCATCGTGAGCCACGACCGGTATTTTCTCAAACATCTGGCAAATCGTGTGTTCTGTCTGGAAGACGGCAGACTCCGGATATATGAAGGGGATTTTGCCTATTACCTGCATACAAGTGGAAGGGAATAGGGAGGAGTGTGGAATATGGAATCTATGTATGTTCAGCGGGCGCTTGAGCTGCGTGCCAAAGGGTACAACTGTGCACAAGCCGTTGCTTGTGCCTTCAGTGAGGAGGTCGGCCTGCCCGAGCAAACCCTGTTCGCCATGGTCGAGGGATTCGGCGGTGGAATGGGCGGCCATCAAGCAACATGCGGTGCGGTCAGCGGTGCAGTGGCTGTCATCGGTCTCTTGACCAGCAAGGGAAGTGTGGAAGCAGGTACCAAGGCAAGCACCTATGCCCATGCAAATCAGGTGGTGAGTGCCTTCAAGGAAAACAACGGAAGTCTGGTCTGTTCAGATCTCTTGGGGGAGACGACTCCATTCGTGTTGCGCAGTTGCAACGGTTGTGTTGAGGATGCTGTGCTTATGGTGCAGAAAGTGTTGCAAATTAATGCATGATGTACTGAGTAATTCCATAAAAGCTCAACACATGTTGTAATGTGTAGATAAATCTGTTGCATACACGCTTGCATAAACGGTCATATTTAGCTATCGTACGGTTATGCAGACAACGAAGAGCAATCCCGGTCAACGACGTGTTGCCATCCTTCTGGGTAGTGAGAACGACCTACGTCTGGTCGAACCGGCTATCGGAGTACTCAAGGAGCTTGCTATCCCGTACACCGTGCGGGTCCTGAGCGCCCATCGAACTGCAGAGCAAACCGACGAGTTTGCCCGCAGTGCCCGGAGCCAAGGGTATGCGGTGCTGATTGCCGCGGCAGGGAAGGCCGCCCATCTAGCCGGTGCCTTGGCAAGCCGAACCCTGCTTCCGGTCATCGGCATTCCACTTTCCACATCGCTTTCGGGATTGGACTCGTTGCTTTCGACCGTCCAGATGCCGAGCGGGTATCCGGTGGCGAGTGTTGCGATCGACGGTGCAGCCAATGCGGCCTTGCTTGCCGCACAGATTCTTGCCTTGTCCGATGAGCAGCTGATGATGCAGTTGCAGGACAGAAGGCAGGCCATGGCCGACAAAGTCCGCGAAGCGGATATACGCGTGCAGAGGAGCTTTACCTAAGGGTGAGGCTCTTTTTTTATTGCAACAGGGGGAAGTGATGCAGAAACGGAAGATGGTGTATGAAGGCAAAGCCAAACGGGTGTATGAAACGGACCAAGACGGTATCTATATCGTTTCCTACAAGGATGATGCAACTGCATTCAACGGGCAGAAACGAGGTTCGATCCTCGGCAAGGGAGCCATCAACAACCAAGTAACCAATCATCTGATGCAGTTGCTGGAAAAAGAAGGGATACCCACCCATTTCATCGAACAGCTCAACGATACGGAGACTGCCGTCAGGAGAGTGCGCATCATTCCGCTTGAGGTCATCGTCCGTTCGATTGCCGCAGGGTCGCTCGCCACCCGCCTGGGGTTGGAGGAGGGAACGGTGTTGAAGAGCACTGTGCTGGAATTCTGCTTCAAACGTGATGATCTCGGGGACCCATTGGTGAATTCGTCGCATATCAGGGCGCTGGGTTTGGCTACCGATGAACAGCTTTCCTTCATCAGCTCGTATGCGCTGAAGATCAACTCCATCCTTTCTGCGTACCTGCAGGAAGTGGGTATCGCCCTGATCGACTTCAAGCTGGAGTTCGGCGTGACCGATTCAGGGCAGCTGGTGCTGGCCGATGAGATATCGCCCGATACCTGTCGATTCTGGGACACCAAGACCGGGAAAAAATTGGATAAGGATCGGTTCAGACGGGATCTGGGTGACGTAGAAGAGGCGTATCAGGAAGTGATGCACCGGTTGCTGGGACGTGCCTGATGGCCTCGGTAAAGGAAGCATGCGGGCTGTTCGGTATCTATTCCGAGCAGAAGGAATCGGTAGGGCTAGCCAGCTTTCACGCATTGTATGCGCTGCAGCACCGAGGGCAGGAAGGATGCGGCATTGCGCTCAATGAAAGGGGAACCATCACGGTACAGAAGGATTTGGGGTTGGTGGCCGAGGTCTTCGGCGAGCCCCTCCAAGTCGATGAGACGCGTACACGAATGGCCATCGCCCATACCCGATACGGGACAAGTGGAGAGCGAACGCGTGAGAATGTCCAGCCTCTCTTGATCCGGCATCAGATGGGCAGCATGGCTATTGCCCATAACGGAAACCTGACCAATGACGGTCCGCTTCGCAGCGAGCTCGAGCAACAGGGATCCTTGTTCCATACCACCAGTGATACGGAAGTCATCGCGTATCTGATCACCCGCCATCGGCTCGCGGCTGCCTGCATCGAGGAAGCAATTGAAAAAGCGATGTACGACCTGGAGGGTGCATATTCCCTGTTGGTCATGACCGCTTCCAAGCTGATCGCCGTCCGCGATCGATGGGGCTTCCGTCCGTTGTGCCTGGGGACGCTTGAGGATGGGTATGTATTCGCCAGCGAGAGCTGTGCCCTCGATGCCGTGGGTGCAACCTTCGTCAGGGACTTGGAACCGGGGGAGATTTGCGTGGTGGATGCGAAGGACAAGAGTCTGAAAAGCATCAAGACCCATTGCAAATCACAAAAAGGCAGTCTCTGTGTCTTCGAGCTGATCTATTTCGCTCGTCCTGACAGTGTCATCGATACGATTTCCGTGCATCAGGCCCGCATCCGCAGCGGTTCCTTCCTTGCCTTGGAACATCCGGCGCAGGCCGATGTGGTCATCGGGGTTCCTGACAGCGGCATCGATGCTGCCATCGGATACTCCAGGCAGTCGGGGATTCCCTACGGGATCGGGTTCATCAAGAACAAGTATATCGGACGTACCTTCATACAGCCACGGCAGGGAGAGCGGGAGAGCGGGGTACGCATCAAGCTCAATCCCATTGCCAGCACCGTACGGGGAAAGCGTGTGGTCTTGATCGACGATTCAATTGTACGGGGAACGACGAGCAGGCGCATCGTGCGCTTGCTTCGTGAGGCAGGGGCGAAGGAAGTGCATCTGCGATCCTCGGCCCCTCCCTTTTTGCACCCTTGTTATTACGGAACGGATATCGACAGTACCGAGGATTTATTTGCGTGCAAATACACCCATCAGGAGATGGAGAAGATCCTCGATGTCGATTCCTTGGGATTCTTGTTACCCGAGCAGGTGACCAAGCTCAGTGATCACCCTGGCATTGGTTTCTGCACCGCGTGTTTTACGGGCAACTATCCCTGTCCACCCCCGCAAAGGAGAGTATGATGCATCCAGAAAGTCATAGTGAACGTTACGCCCAGGCCGGTGTTGATATCACCCGCGGGTATCAGGCTGTGGAATTGATGAAGAAGCATGTCGCTTCCACGTATACAAAAGGGGTATGCTCGGATATCGGAGGGTTTGGCGGCCTGTTTGCATTGGATGTGGAGAAAACCAAACATCCTGTGCTGGTTTGCGGAACCGACGGAGTCGGTACCAAGCTGAAGCTCGCCTTTGCCATGGACAAACACGATACCATCGGCATCGACTGCGTGGCGATGTGCGTCAATGATGTGATCTGCTGTGGTGCAGAGCCGCAGGTGTTTCTCGATTACATTGCCTTGGGGAAGCTGGTTCCCGAGGCCGTGGAGCAGATCGTCAAAGGGGTCGCCGAGGGATGCAGACAGGCAGGCTGTGCCTTGATCGGAGGGGAAACTGCGGAAATGCCCGGCTTCTATCAGGTCGGGGAGTATGACTTGGCAGGGTTCTGTACCGCCGTTGTGGACAAAGATGCCATTTTCGACAATTCCACCATGGTTGAAGGGGATGTCCTGCTAGCCCTTCCTTCCTCTGGCGTCCACTCGAACGGGTTCTCCTTGGTCCGTCAGATTTTCCGCCTCGATGAGGATCCCGCCGTACTCTCGACCTATCATCCTGCATTGGGGACCACATTGGGTGAAGCGTTGCTTACTCCGACGCGCATCTACGTCAACCAGATCCTTCGCCTTGCACAGCATGTGAAAGTCAAAGGGGTTTCCCATATTACCGGAGGCGGGTTCTACGAGAATATTCCGCGCTGTCTGGGAGCAGGATTGGGAGCGAGGATCAAAAAGCAGGCGGTTCGCATACCCCCCATTTTTTCCTTGCTGCAGCAAATAGGACAGGTATCGGAACATGATATGTTCAATACCTTCAATATGGGTGTGGGCATGGTGGTTGTAGTGGACAAGGATTCCGTACAGCAAGCGCTCGCCATTCTCGGTGATGCGTATGTATTGGGAGACGTTGCAGCATCGGCTGAACCTCTGGTACTTCTATGATACGAATTGCAGTGTTGGCCAGCGGCAGCGGGACAAATCTTCAGGCGTTGTTGGATGCTCAGAGAACGGGCACGCTTGCAAGTGGTCGGATTGTATTGGTTGCCAGCGACAATCCATCTGCATTCGCATTGGAGCGTGCGAAGCAAGCCGGTGTTGAGACGCTCGCCTTGGATCGAAGACAACTGGGAAAAGTCGGATTTGAGAAGGCATTGCTTGAGGTATTGGATGCACGGCGCATCGACATGATTGTTCTGGCCGGTTTCTTGACGATCCTCTCTGAAAAGGTCATTGCACGCTATCGGAGAAGAATCATCAACATACACCCTTCGCTGATACCCAGCTTTTGTGGAAAAGGGTATTATGGACACTACGTGCATGAGGCGGCACTCAAGCGAGGAGTCAAAGTCAGCGGGGCTACGGTGCATTTGGTCGATGAAGTGGCCGATGGTGGTCCAATCCTCGCCCAACAGGCGATCGCGGTACAGGATGACGATACCCCTGATTCCCTGGGCCGTCGGATTCTTGAGCAGGTCGAATGGAAGCTGCTTCCCCGGACGGTGGAAGCCTATGCACACAAGATGGAGTACGAAATGCGTTTACAGACACACCTTGCGGCGATCCGGTATCCAGGAAGAGGAATTCTTTGTGGTTTGAATGAGAAAGGCGAATGCATCGTCGCGTATTTCATCACGGCACGCAGTATGCACAGCAAGAACCGGCATCTGGTGGAAGATGGACGGTCAATTCGGACCGAAGCGATAGACCCCACGCTGCTGGTGGATCCTTCGCTGATCATCTATCGTGTCTTTGCCTCCTTTGGTTCTTCGCTGGTGGTTTCCAACGGGGACCAGACTGATACGATCATAGAAGGTCTTTCGGCGAACAAGGGCTTGGAGGAAGCACTTGCCTCCCGCACGTATGAACCTGATGAACCGAACTATACAGCACGTATCAGTGCCTTGGTCCAGCTGGGAGAGAAATTTTCCTATACCCTTTCCATTCTCAGACGCGTGGAGGGCAATTGTGAGCGTGCATATTTCCCCTACGAAAAACCCAGGGCGGGTGAAGGCCGCTTGATCCATACCTACCAAGGGGATGGAACGGTACTGCCCACCTACAGCGGAGAGCCGGTTGCGATCAAATTCGAAGGGGATGCTTCCTCGATCGCGCGGGAAATCTGGGAAGCGTTGGATCCGCAGTATCGGGTTGCACTCGCAGTGAAGAGCATCAACCTCAAGACCAAGCAGGAGCAGCTTACCATCATTAATGCACAGCAAAGGAGGAGCTAGGTGGAACGATTGGAACTCAAATATGGATGCAACCCCAATCAAGGGCAGGCAAGCATCAGTATCGATGAGGGGACCTTGCCGCTGAAGGTGCTCAACGGGAAACCCGGCTATATCAATTTGTTGGATGCCCTCAATGGATGGCAGTTGGTAGCTTCCTTGAAGCAAGCAACCGGTCTTGCCAGTGCGGCTTCCTTCAAGCATGTCAGTCCTGCCGGAGCGGCGGTCGGCCTTGCACTGAATGAAAACGAACGCAGGATGTACTTCATTGATGAAAAGCAGACACTCAGCGAATTGGCCTCTGCCTATGTCCGTGCCCGTGGAGCTGATCGCATGTCTAGTTTCGGTGATTTCATCAGTCTCAGCGATACGTGCGACCTGAGTACGGCGAAACGAATCAAGAGCGAGGTCTCCGATGGGGTGATCGCCCCATCCTACACCGAGGAAGCCCTCGCAGTATTGAAACAAAAAAAGGGCGGAGCATACACGATTCTTTGCATCGATCCTTCCTATGCGCCTCCGCTCTTGGAAGAGCGTTCGGTCTATGGGATCACATTCACCCAGGAACGGAACACCCAAGTCCTGGACGATTCGGTGCTCCAGCCGGTGGTGACCAAGCAGAAGGATCTCTCCCAAGAGGACAGGCTGAACCTGCTGGTGGCGCTTAATACCTTGAAATACACCCAGTCGAACTCGGTCTGCTATGCCTATCGGGGACAGACGATCGGTGTGGGAGCAGGGCAGCAATCACGGATCCACTGCACTCGGCTGGCCGGGGAAAAAGCCGACCTGTGGCAGTTGAGGCAGACCGAACGGGTGCTTTCCCTTCCGTTTTTGCCATCCTTGAGTCGTAATGACAAGGACAATGCCGTCGAGTGCTTCCTTCGTGGCGAAACGGAGGATTTCAGCCGGTATTTCGCACAGCCGGTTTCGGCATTGACAGACGAGGAACGTGAATCCTTGCTCTGTTCCGTGAGCGGGGTCAGCCTTGCCAGTGACGCATTTTTCCCGTTCAGGGACAACATAGACAGAGCCGCAAAGAGCGGAGTCTCCTATATCGTGCAGTGTGGAGGATCGGTCAGGGATGACCTGGTCATAGAAGCCTGTGATGCGTTGGGTATCGTCATGATCATGAACGGCATCCGCCTCTTCCATCATTGAGCATGCGCATCCTGATCATCGGCGCAGGCGGCCGTGAACATGCCTTGGCAAAGGCGCTGCAACACAGCAAGGAGCCGGTTCGGCTCTACGCAGTAGGGACGAACGCCGGCATGCAGTCATGCTGCACGATGGCCGACATTCCGCTTTCCGATCATCAGGCGATCAGAGACCATGCAAAGGTGCTTGGCATTGATTTCTGTGTCGTCGGCCCTGACGAGCCGCTGGTGCATGGATTGGTGGATGTGTTGGAGGCGCAGGGCATCCCCTGTTTCGGCCCCTCCAAGGCGGCGAGCCGGTTGGAGGGAAGCAAATCGTTTGCAAAGGCATTCATGCAGCGGCATCATATTCCCACCCCTGCCTACCGGGTGTTCGACTCGCTCGAGGAGGCACGGGAGCATGTCCGCTCTTGTCAGCTTCCGGTGGTCATCAAAGCCGACGGGCTGGCGTTGGGCAAGGGCGTGGTCATCGCGTTTGCCCGTGCTGACGCCGTCGATGCGGTTGAACGTATGATGGGAGACCGAATCTTCGGGGAAAGCGGGGCGGTCCTCGTCATCGAGGAGTATGTAAGCGGTCCTGAAGTCTCGCTTCTGGTGTGTACCGATGGGACGCATGCCGTCCCACTGGTCAGTGCGATGGACCATAAACGGGCCTGGGATGGGGATGAGGGACCGAACACCGGCGGTATGGGTGTGGTCGCCCCCAATCCATACTACACACAAGAAGTCGCACAGTACTGCATGACCCATATCGTCGAGCCGACGATCAACGGTATGCGCGAGGAAGGGCATCCCTTTACGGGTTGTCTCTTCTTCGGCTTGATGCTGTGCCCTTCATCACCGGTGGTCATCGAATACAACTGCAGGTTCGGTGATCCGGAAGCAGAGGCGGTGCTGGCACTTTTGGATAGCGACCTGTTGGAAATCATGCTGGCGGTCCGCAAGGGCCGTCTTGATCAGGTGCCGATACGATTCAAGGATGCCTTCGCCTGTTCTGTGACGGTGGCGAGCAAAGGCTACCCGCTCTCCTACCGGGTAGGGAAACCGATCAGCTTCGATCCTTTGCCGCCTGGAGTGGAGGTGCTGCATGCAGGAACCAAGACGGAAACAGGCACAGTGGTCACCCATGGTGGCAGGGTACTGCATATCGTAGGAACAGCAACCACGTTGGAAGCGGCCATCACCTTGGCCTACCAAGGGGTCGGATGCGTCCATTTTGCGGGTATGGAATATCGCAAGGATATCGGGAAACGGGCATTGGAAGCGGAGGTGTAGGATGGTTCGTCGGATATGGGTGCAACGCAAAGAGGAATTTCAAAGTCGGGAGCAAAGGCTTTGTACAACCATTTCCACCCTCTTGGGATTGCAGGATCTCCAGCGTCTGGACATTCTGTATCGATACGACATTGATGCATTGGAAACAGAGCAATTCGAACAGGTCGGCAGGAGCCTGCTATCCAGTCCCCAACGCGACGTACTCCGAGACACCGTGCCTCCTTGCGACTGGTTGCTGGGAGTGGAAATGCTTCCCGGCCAATTCGACCAACGCGCCGACTCCGCCAAACTCTGCATCGAGCTGTTGTATCCTGGCCGGAAGGTGCAGGTTCGGTGTGCAACCTACTACGCCTTCACCGGTAGGTTGACGGAAGAAGAAAAGGCGAGGCTCCGTTCGTATTTCATCAATCCGGTGGAAGCCAGGGAAGCAGACCCTGCGTTGCCCGGTCAGCTGTCGTTACCGGTGTATGAACCGGATTTCCCTCCGACGATTGCTGGCTTTTGTGCGGAAGCAAATCGAGAGAAGGTGCTCAACCGATTCAACCTTGCCATGGATGCGGATGATCTGGCACTGATCCAGACCTATTTTCGTGAACAGGGCCGGGAGCCTACCTTCACCGAATTGAAGGTCATCGACACCTACTGGTCCGATCATTGTCGTCATACGACGTTCTTGACCGAACTGGACCAGGTTACCATCGAGGATCCGCAAATTCTGGCAACTTTCGCCCAATATCTTGAGGCAAGGCGTGTTTTGGGAAATACCAAACCCATCACACTGATGGATCTGGCTACGATTGCAGCCAAGCAGTTGAAACGTGAAGGCAAGCTTGACCGACTGGATGTTTCCGAGGAGATCAATGCCTGTTCGGTTCAGGTGGATGTCCAGACTGAAGTCGGAAGCGTTCCCTATCTTTTGCAATTCAAGAATGAGACACACAACCATCCTACGGAAATCGAGCCGTTCGGAGGTGCGGCCACCTGCATCGGAGGGGCCATCCGAGATCCCCTTTCGGGCAGGTCGTATGTGTATCAGGCGATGCGCATCAGTGGTTGTGCCGATCCCCGAACACCGTTCGAACAAACGTTGCCGGGGAAACTGCCGCAACGCACCATCGCTTTGGGTTCAGCCCATGGCTATAGTTCCTACGGCAACCAGGTAGGTCTTGCCACTGGCATGGTGGAAGAGCTCTACCACCCTCGATTCCTCGCAAAGCATATGGAACTTGGATTTGTCCTGGGGGCTGTTCCTGCGGCGCAGGTCCGACGTGAGAGTCCCGTTCCCGGTGATGTCGTCATTGTGGTAGGGGGACGGACCGGAAGGGATGGATGCGGAGGGGCAACCGGATCCTCCAAAGGGCACGACCATGGTTCGCTGGAACGTTGCGGTTCTGAGGTACAGCGAGGCAATGCCCCCGAGGAACGAAAAATCCAGCGTCTGATGAGAAAAAGCGAGGTTTCCTTGCTGATCAAGCGCTGCAACGATTTCGGTGCAGGCGGGGTGAGTGTGGCCATCGGTGAGCTTGCGGATGGATTGGTCATCGACCTCGATGCACTTCCTACCAAATACGATGGGCTGGACGGTACCGAACGGGCGATCAGTGAAAGTCAGGAGCGAATGGCGATGGTTGTCGCCAGCGAGGATGCCCTTCGTTTCATCCAGCTCGCAAATGAGGAGAACCTCGAAGCGGTGATAGCGGCGCATGTGGTTGAGGAACCCATGCTGGTGATGCTGCACCAAGGCAGGGAGCTTGTCAGATTGCACCGATCCCTGTTGGCGAGCAATGGTGCGAAAAAACATGCGCATGCGTATATTCCAGCATCGGAGATTGACTCGTTCGAGCGCCCTGCAATCTCGCATACCATGTTGCAGATCTTGCTCGGGGACCTGAATGTGGCGAGCAAGCAGGCTTTGGGGCAGCGTTTCGACGGTACCATCGGGTCATCCACGCTGTTCATGCCCTATGGCGGGAAGACCCAGTCGACACCCATCCAGACCATGGCCGCCTTGATTCCTGTTTCGGAAGGCACAACCAGTACCGCAAGCTTGGCCTCATGGGGTTGCGATCCCTATGAGCTGGAAAGAAATCCGTATCGGGGATCCTTTCTGTCGGTGGTACACTCGCTTGCAAAGGTGGTTGCCGCCGGCGGCGATTGGCAGCAGATGTACCTGACCTTCCAGGAATATTTCGGACGGGTGGGATCAGACCCGGCAAAATGGGGCGTAGTGCTTTCCGCCTTGCTGGGAGCTTACAAAGCCCAACGTTTGTTTGGAAAGGCAGCCATAGGGGGGAAAGATTCTATGAGCGGGTCCTTCGGGGATCTGGACGTCCCTCCCACCTTGGTCAGTTTTGCCGTTTCCGTTGGAGATTCCAAAGGCATCTGCAGTCCGGAATTCAAGAAAGCAGGATCCACTTTGATGCTGTTGCAAGCCGATTCAGAGGAAATGCTCCCCTCCTTGTTTGCCGAAATGAGTTCATTGGTCAAGCAACAAAAGGTGCTTTCAGCCTGGGCATTGGGCTATGGGGGAATAGCCGAGGCGTTGGCAAAGATGTCCTTGGGTAATCGAATCGGTTGCAAGCTGACGGTAGAACTGGATATCGGAAGCAAACGCTACGGATCTTTCTTGGTGGAAACCGATCAGCAGGAATTGCCGTTCGGCAAGGCCATCGGATATACAATTGCGGAGGACCTTCTTGACTTTGGTTCTGTGAAGGAGCCGCTTTCAGTAGTGCAAAACTTGCTTGCCGAGCCATTGAGTACAGTCTATGGGGATGTACTGAAACAGGAGGGGGATAATCCTGTACCTACTTTGTCCTCCACAAGACGTGCTTCATCCCATGGCAAGCAGCATTGCTCTCGGCCGAATGTATTGATCCCGGTCTTTGCCGGAACCAATTGCGAATACGATGCCGCCAGGGCTTGGCGTGCCTGTGGTGGAGAACCGGAAATCCTCGTCATCAACACCCTCGACGCCCGTCGCGTGGCTGAAAGTGTACAGAACATGGTTGCTTCTCTGAAGCAAAGCCAGATACTGTTCCTCCCCGGAGGATTTTCTGCAGCCGATGAGCCCGACGGTTCGGGGAAATTCATCGCGGCGTTCTTGCGCAATCCTGCAATCGCCGATGCAATCTCCGGTTTGTTGTCCGATCGCGATGGATTGGTCGGGGGAATCTGCAACGGCTTCCAAGCCTTGGTGCAGATGGGTTTGCTTCCCTATGGGTCAATCGTCGAACTCGGACCGGATGATCCGATGTTGGTGGAGAATCTTGCAGGAAATCATATTTCACGACTGGTTTATAGTCGTGTTTCTTCCGTTCTCTCCCCTTGGTTGTCGGAGTATCGGGTCGGGGAGGTGCATCTGCTTCCCATCAGCCATGGGGAAGGTCGCTTCTTCGCTCCGAAGGCTGTGCTCGACGAGCTTGCCGGTAAAGGCCAGATCGCCTGTCAGTACAGTGATGGGCAAGGGAATGTCGTCCCGTATGCATCGGATAATCCGAATGGGTCGTTGTATGCCGTCGAGGCGCTTAGTTCAGCTGACGGCAAGGTGTTTGGAAGGATGGCACACAGTGAACGGATGGTCGATGGACTGTATCTAAACACCCCGGCCAAACCGGATTTGGGTTTATTTCGTGGTGCAGTACGGTATTTTTTGTGAGAATTGAGTCAGATAGTGCCCAAATGAGGGACTGTTTGACACAGCTGTATCATTATGACCCACTAAGAGGTTTGGAATGTAACGTGTGGGGTCCAAACGCGTCAAAGCAATCGTACCCTTGGAGAACCCAAGTGGGTTGTTGCTCTGGTAAGAGATTTTTGATTAAATTTTTAATTTATTTATTAATAAGGAGATATTAACAAATATACTTATTTATTCAATCGATTCGTAAAAATTGGCACGCCTCTTGCAATATCTATTTGCGTAAGAAAACCAAACAGATATGAACACATGGAGGAAACAACATGAAATACTACGTAACCTATAACAACAGCAATCCCGTTTCGAACTTCGAATCCCTTTTCAACGACCTTTGGTCCGATTGGGGGGTAAGCTCCAACAAGATTCCGCCTGTAGACATCTATGAGACGGACAAGGCGTATGTCATCGAGGCTGAGCTTGCCGGATACAAACAGGATGATGTGCAGGTGAATGTAGACAAGCACGTGCTGAGAATCAGCAGCAACAAGCAGACACTGAAGGATGTTGACGGAAAGAAGAGTCTGGTACGCGAACGGTTCTTCAAGAAGTTCGAGCGCTCTTTCAGCCTTCCTGAGGATATCGATGAGACCAAGATCGAAGGCGAGTTTGCCGATGGCGTATTGACCATCACGCTTCTGAAGAAGGGAGAGGTACTGCCCAAGACCATCGAAGTGAAAATCAAATAATCGTCTCCGGATTATCGGACGAACCCACCCCTTGCACCGGACAGCCTGCAGTTCACTCTGCAGGCTGTCTGCATGTGGTCAGTCGAGAATGATCAGGGCGAGAAACGTCAAGGGTTCATCCTCTTCATTGCGGATTGCATGACTTGCTCCGCCTCCGGTGATGACTAAATCCCCCGCTTCAACCACTTTCTCCCCGTCGGCTTCGGTTACAATGCCTCTTCCTGAGGTAATCCAGTAGTACTCGGTTTCATTGACATGGTCATGGGTTCCGATCGAGCATCCCTTCTCGATTCGCAGTTCTGAGAAGAGGCGGCAATGTTTCACCGTTCCTTCATCGGCAATCGCCTTCATCACGACTTGCCCCGAGCCCCCGCGCATCTGGGACTTTATGGTACTGTGCATCTCACTTGCTTTCTTGATCATCGTAGACCCTCCTAGGCATAGTTTGCCAGCAGTTGCCTTCTTGGGCAATACATACTTGACACTCAGCGATGAGAATTCAATACTGACAATAATCGTGCATACGTCTAGATTGCAATGTTTTTTCTGCGATCAACCTGAAAGGGGAATGGACCGAGGAGGGGATGTATCCGAAGAGATCATGGTGAGGAGAAGACATGAACAAGATTCTTTCGAAACAGAGGCTGTCGGCTGAAGTCTTCAAAATGGAGATTGAAGCACCGGAAATCGCCGAGGCCAGGAAGCCGGGGCAGTTCATCATTCTGCAGATGGGTGGTGACTTTGGCGAGCGTATTCCCCTAACCATCGCGAATGCCGATTCCCAAAAAGGTTCGATCACGTTGATCTTCCAGGCTGTCGGAGAAACAACCCACCGTTTGGCTCTTTTGGAAGCGGGGGACTCCATCGAAAATCTGCTTGGTCCCTTGGGCAAACCCACCGATATCAAGCAATATGGGAAGGTGGTTTGCGTAGGCGGCGGCATAGGGGTCGCTCCTCTGTTCCCCATCGTACAGGGAATGAAGCAGGCCGGTAATGAAGTGAAGGTCATCATGGGGGCGAGAACCAAGGATTTGATCATCATGGAAGAAGAGATGCGTGCAACCGCCGATGAGGTGATTGTCGTCACCGATGACGGCTCCTATGGACGTAAGGCTCTGGTCACCGAACCACTGAAAGAATTGTGTGAAAACGACAAACCTGATTGCGTCGTGGTCATCGGACCGCCGATCATGATGAAATTCGGAGCTTTGACGACCAAGCCGTATGGTATTCATACCATCGTTTCCTTGAACACCATCATGATCGACGGTACGGGTATGTGCGGCGGATGTCGTGTTACCGTAGGCGGCAAGACGAAATTCGTTTGTGTCGATGGCCCGGAATTCGACGGTCATCTGGTCGACTGGGACAATATGCTGCTTCGTTTGGGAACCTATCGAAGCAAGGAGCTTGATGCACACCACCGGTGCCATATTGGGTTGAACATCAAAGAAGGGGAGGCCTAAACACCATGCATGCTACGAAAGAACAATTGGATGCCCAGGCACAAGTGCTGCTTCAGCAGTATCGGGAAAGCGAGCTCAAAGCCCGTGAACGAGCTCAGATTCCCTTGCAGGAGATGCCGACCCAGCAACCGCAGGAACGTGTCTATAATATGCAGGAAGTCGCCTTGGGGTACTCGGAGAACCAGGTGCGGGTCGAGGCGATGCGCTGTCTGCAGTGCAAGAACAAGCCGTGTATCGCAGGTTGCCCCGTCGCCATCGATATTCCTGCCTTCATAGCGGAGGCGGCCCAAGGCAATTTTACCAAATCCGTTGAGATCATCAAGGAAAGCAGTTTGCTTCCTTCCATCTGCGGTCGTGTCTGTCCGCAGGAAAGCCAATGCCAAAAATTCTGTACGGTCGGCAAGATGCACAAGGATGTCGACCAATCGGTGTCCATCGGGCGCATCGAACGGTATGTCGCCGATTATGCCAGAGAGCATGGAACCGAGACGGTTCCTGCGGTCAAGAGCGCCACCGGGAGGAAGGTTGCCATCGTGGGAACCGGTCCTGCCAGCATTTCCGCTGCTGCCGATCTCCGAAGGGAAGGTCACCAGGTGGTGATGTTCGAAGCATTGCACAAAGCCGGTGGTGTTCTGGTCTACGGTATTCCCGAGTTCAGGCTTCCCAAGAAAATCGTCGAGCACGAACTGGATAATCTTGCTTCCATGGGCGTGGTGATCAAACGCAACTATCTGGTGGGCAAGACCCGTAAGATTTCCGATTTGATGGAAAAGGATGGGTTTGACGCCGTGTTCGTGGGTTCGGGGGCAGGGCTTCCGAAATTCATGGGGATCGAGGGAGAGAACTATATCGGCGTATTCTCCGCCAATGAATATCTGACACGTAGCAATCTGATGAAAGCGTATGCGGTAGGGGAATCGCTCACTCCGCTTTTCGATTCACACAAGGTTGCGGTTTTTGGCGGCGGAAACGTTGCCATGGATGCGGCAAGGACTGCCAAGCGATTGGGTGCCGAACAAGTCACCATCGTGTATCGTCGTACCGAAGTGGAGATGCCTGCCCGTAAGGAAGAGGTTGCCCATGCAAAGGAGGAGGGAATTGAATTTCTGTTCCTCCACGCCCCGCTGAAAATCACAGCTGATGAAAAGGGCAGGGTGAACGGGGTGCAGTTGATCACCTGCGAGCTCGGTGAGAGCGATGCATCAGGGCGACGCAGTCCGGTGGAAATTCCCGGCAGCGAGCAGATGCATGCATACGATACAGTCATCATCGCCATCGGCAATGACAGCAATCCCCTGATCAAGGCAACCACCGACGGGATTGAGGTCAATCGAAGAGGAAATTTCATCGTCAATGAAGAAACCTGTGAGACCACCCTCAAGGGTGTGTACGCAGGCGGGGATATCGTGCTGGGTGCTGCTACGGTTATCTTGGCCATGGGCCAAGGTCGCAAGGCTGCAAAAGCCATGCATGCATATCTCATGAATCTGTAAGAGGAAGGCCTGGGTGGGCTTGCCGGGAGGCAAGTTCACCCCAGCTTGAAGAACCTTTATGGTTTGTGTATAGTACACAAGTGAATATTCGTAATGATTGCCGATCGGTGATCTGTCAGATTCAGGCGACTGATAAAACCAAGGCTATCTTGGAAGTGATAGATTCCTGTACTGTTTTTGCTTCTCTGCCCGATTTGGACCGCTTCAAGCGGGGGGTGCTTCGTCGTGAACGCATGCAATCGACGGGCATCGGCCATGGCGTAGCCATCGCCCATGGGAAAATTCTGGGTATCAACGAGGTCCATATTGCGCTGGGTATCAGCCGTGAAGGCATCGACTACGGAAGTGCCGACGGAATGCCGGTGCATCTGCTGTTCGTCATAGCCTCTTCACCTTCCATCCAGATGGAATATTTGGGAGCGTTGAGCGCAATTCTACGCAGTGTACGCACCGAACAGATGCGTTCGCATCTGGTGGATCTGCGCCAAAGCAAGTCGGATGAGGCTTGCCAGCGGTTTTTCTCCATGATGGCCCAGCAGCAATTCGTCTGGTACTGTCAGAATCCCCAGGTTCAGTAGAACACGCCGTTACAGAGAACCTTGTCCACCTGCATGTCCCATGCTTGCAGGGGAAGAGCATTCTGTAGTTGATGGCTTCTGCATATCCCCAAAGTCGCAGCATCCCTCCATACGGAGAGATATCTATCGTAATATCCTTTTCCTCTTCCCAGACGTTCATGGAATTTCGTATAGGCCATCGCCGGGATGATCAGCAAGGTGGTGTGGTCGGGAAACACCTCGTGGGTGCGTTCTGGTTCCAGGATGCCCAGAGCGCTTTTGTGCATGTCCTGCTGAGGATCGAATGGATGGAATTGCATCGTCCCGTCAGCCATGCAGACGGGAAGGGCAAGGTGTTTGTGTTTTCGTGCATCCTCCAAGACAGGAAGGATATTTACTTCAGAATCGAGCGGGTGGAAGGCGAAAATCCATTGTGCAGTTTGATAGAGCGTACTGGAAAGCAGTGCTCGACAGCTTGCCTCATCCTCCAAGGAGAAGTCATGACCCCGCATTGTCCGTTCGAGGTGCTTGAGCTGGGTTCTGAGTAGGTGTTTTGCATCCATACCATGACTATAGCACAATGCCAAGTACGCAGAGTATGCAGACGATGCACAGGAGGAAAAAATCGGTTCTGGTATAGTCGAGCCGGTTCCGTTTCCGTGAAGGGTCGAAAGATCTCGCTTCCAGGGCAAGGGAGAGATCCTCGGCTTTGTCCAAAAGCAGGCTGAAAATGCTGGTGGATAGGCCGGTAATTACAGTATAGGGATTCCTTCGTTTTTCCAGGCGTGCGGAGCGTGCACTCATGACCTGTTCGGCGGCATCGAAGATCATGGGCAACAGGGATAAGGTGAGTTCGATGCTGCTGGCAATCATCCAACCGTTGATGAAAGGGATGTGGTCGAGCAGACTGCCCAGGGAACGGGCAAGGTCGTCGGGAGCGGTGCTGTCGGCGATGAGCAGACCGCACAGGATGATGGATATGAACCGGAGAAAGGCAAGCAATGCCGATCCCCAGTCTTTTGCAGCAATGTATTCGGTGATGAAGATGAGTATGAGCAGGAAGATGAAGAAGCGAAGTTCCCGTTTGTAGCTGTGGATGGGGAGCCGTTGCAGCAATGCCGCCAGGCTGGTGACCGTAACGAACAGTATTGCTCCGGACAGGGAGGTGGACAGCAGCACCAGACAGATGAGGATGACCGAGAAGAACTTGGTGACGGGATTGCAACGGTTGAGGAACCGGTTCTGATGCCGATAGTGGAAGATCAGCGCTTCAGCCATGAGAGCTCCTCGATGATTGGGTTGGAGGGGAGATAGATCCCGTGCTCCGTCAGTCTGGGGAGCACCGATTCCGGACTCCCTTCTTCTGCCAAGGTGCCATGCTCGAGGACCAGGACCTGATCTGCATGTGCGAGGGTCTTGTCGACTTCATGGCTTACCAGAACGATGGTATGCCCCTCCTGTTGCAGGTGAAGCAGGGTAGAAAGCACGCTTACCACCGATCGATAATCAAGATTGGCGAACGGTTCATCCAAGATCAGGAGCTTGGGGTCCATTACCAGCACACCGGCAACCGAGAGTCTGCGTTTCTCCCCTCCACTGAGTGTTCTGGGCCGCTGGTTGCGCATCGGATGGAGGTCCATCAGCGACAACGTTTCTTCCAATCGGGTGTTTTGGACTTCCTTGGGGAGATTGAGGTTTTCCATGCCGAAGCGGATGTCCTTCTCCACGGTCTGCCCGACGATCTGGGTGTCGGCATCCTGAAATACCAATCCGATGGCTTGCATGCGCTGTTTCGGATGGCCGGTAACGTCGACCCCTTCCAAGACGATGGTCCCTGCCGAGGGTTGCAACAATCCTTTCAATACACGAAGCAACAAGCTTTTCCCTGAGCCATTAGGGCCTACAAGCAAGGTAAACGAGCCTTTGGGTATGGAAAAAGACACCTGTTTGAGGATCTGTCTTTCCTTCGAGAAGGAGAATGTAAGATTTTCAACTGATAGAATCGGTGTTGCGGTAGTGCTCATGTCGTTCTGACTGTACCAGATGGTACTTCTTTGGGCAAGATTCCCGGATTTCTTGAAAAGGTGTTGACAAGAATTCAGTAATTAGGGTATACAAGAGGACGTTGACGCCGCTTTAGCTCAGTTGGTAGAGCAAAGGACTGAAAATCCTTGTGTCCTCAGTTCAATTCTGAGAGGCGGCAGACAGAGAACTCCTCTCCCCTTCGGGACGAGGAGTTTTGTATTTTCAGCTGTTGTATGTGCGTATGGCGGAGTATACTGGTTGCAATTGACTGAAAGGAGACACTCGTATGCCCGATAGGGAAGTACAAACCATCCGTGATTTGATATTGTACCAGTATGCCAAAATCATCGCACGATCAGCATTTGGAGCCGAATACAAGAAGCGCGCCTATGGCTTCATCAAGACAAAATTCCGAGATTTACGCGACAACAGGCAAAAGTGGTCCGATATCCTACGGGAGGACAAGGAATTGGTGAATGCTGAAAAAGTTTGTGCCTATTGCGGCAGCACCGAGCATCTGCAATGGGAACATATCGTACCCCGATCGCTTTCGATCAATGAACGATGTGCAGGATGCGACCATATCCAAGGGATCCATAACCAAATCTGGGCATGCCGAACCTGTAATACCCGAAAAGGGACCATGGGGCTGTATCGTTTCATGCAGGTGCTGCATCCGGATGCCAAGCCTTTCTCCGACTGCATTCCCCCGCTTCTGGAAAAGAAGTACCTCAAGACGATCTGGTATTGTCATCAATGTAACGGCAGCCTTGATTGGAATGGGGATGGGAAGACGTTGGATGTGTTTGATCTGGATCTCAGTTGATGTGGTAACCAAGTATACTTTTTCCTGTTGTATGCCGTGAAATTAGGTTCGGTTGTACGAGTGTTTTTCCTCACTTGGGTTTCCCTTTTGTTTCTCAATAGTTGCTGTCAGCTATCTGGTTGTTACTTTTGATTTGCATCAGAAAGCCATACATATCTGAGGCAAGTTCTGCCGGATCACTTGATAATTCATGAAATTTTTATCATTTGTTTGTAACGAATGCCGTATAATACGGTATTCTATCATCGTGACTATCCAAAAACGTTTGTATCTGTCGAACATCTTGATGATCATAGTTCCGGTAACCATCACCATCGTGACGGCATTCATCTGCTTGCTCATTCTCTGGACTGTCTTGGGACGAACGACCGGGCTGGGTTTCAGCGATAGCCAGGATTTCCAACAGGCGCAGGGAACCATCACCTTGGCAGTGAAGGAGATTCTGCGAACCAATCCGGATGAGCAGAAAGAACGTCTCAATTCCCTCAGCCGGTTGCTCGATGATGCGTCGATGTCCGTCACCATTCTGGAGGATGGCAAGGCACTGTACCAATATGGGGCGACCAGCGATAAGGATGCGCTTCTGATCACGGCAATTGATGCAATGGGTGAGGGAGGGTCCCTTTCCACCACCGACCGTAGTCTCTTTGCCGATACCCTCGTTTCAAAAGGGAATACATACCAATTGTATTTGTTCAGTACTCCCAGACGGTATGCCTATACTACCTTGAAGGTGGTATTCGCCTTGTCACTTTTGATTTTGGTGGCGGTCATCGTACTTTCCGTATATGCGACCAACCTGTTTTTAACCAAATTTGTCTTCCAGAAAATCAACCGACCACTGAATATCCTTACCGACGGTGTCCACCAGATCCGTGACGGCAATCTCTCCTATCGAATCATCTACGAAGGTGATGACGAATTTGCAGCCATCTGTGCCGATTTCAACGAAATGGCTGTGAAGCTGAAACACTCGGTGGAACAGACTCGGTTGCATGAGGAAAGTCATAAGGCATTGGTGGCTGAACTTTCGCATGACTTGCGCTCCCCGTTGACATCGATTCAAGCGTATGTATCCGGCTTGCTGGATGGTATCGCTCCTACTGAGGATGCCCGTCATCGGTATCTGCTCACCATTCAGAAGAAAGCCGAGGAAATCCAGCATCTCGTATCCCAGATGTTGCTGTTCTCAAAAATGGAGTTGGATGAATACCCGTTGCATCTTGATTCCTTGGATTTGAAGCAGGAACTGCTTCAGTTCTTCAGCGAAGCCCAAAGTGAATATGAAGCACAAGGGCTCGGCGTCACGTACGAACTTTGTGATGCACATGTCAGTGTTGACCGGGCTGCCCTGCATCGTGTCTTGAACAATATCCTGGACAACAGCGTCAAATACAAGTCCAATCAGCAAGGGAAGATGCACGTCGTACTTTCGGATACAGGCGATGGCTACCAGTTGAGCATGACCGATGATGGCCCGGGAGTCGCCTCTGATTCCCTCGCCAAACTGTTTGATTTATTTTATCGCGAAAGTGCTTCACGGCAAAATCCCCAAATGGGGAGCGGGCTTGGATTGGCCATTGCTGCGAAGATCATAGAACGGATGGGGGGGACGATACGAGCAGAACTTGCCTATCCCCATGGTTTGTCCCTACTCATCCGCCTTCCGAAGGAACCTGGAAATGTACCGAATACTGATCGTTGAAGATGACCTGTCTATCGCCACCATCATTGAGGAATACCTGAGATTCGACGGATTCTCCGTATCCATCGCCTCTGAAGGTCCGGCCGGCTTGGCCCAGGGAATGAGTGGGATGTTTGATCTCATTCTCCTGGATGTCATGCTTCCCGGCATGGACGGATTCACCGTCTGCCGCAAGTTGCGGGAAACCTTGGATATCCCCATCCTCATGGTTTCAGCAAGGCAGGAGGATATCGATAAGATCAAGGCCCTGGGCCTTGGTGCCGATGACTACATCGAGAAACCATTCACCCCCAGTGTCCTGATCGCAAAGATCAAGGCGCACATAACCCGGTATGAGCGATTGAAAAACACCACCAAGCGCACTTCCCGCATCAGCATGGGTGGAATCATCATCGATACGGACACCCATCGGGTGTTTCTCGAGAATCAGGAAATCGAGCTGAAGAACAAGGAATACGAACTGTTGCTGTTCTTCATGTTGCATCCCGGCTCGGTTTTCAGCCGTGAATCCTTGTATGAGGAGATTTGGGGTATGGACGCACTGGGGGACAACACTACGGTGGCGGTGCATATCAACCGGTTGCGGGAGAAGATCGAGAAGGATTCCTCAAACCCCCGTTATATCCAGACTGTTTGGGGTGTAGGGTACCGTTTTTCTGAATCGGTTTAAACTTTTGTTAACATTACCCTAAATTTAGTTTATGTTTCTCTGTCAAAGTACGGGTGTACAAAGGAGTAGACCCATGAAAATTTTGCTTACATCAGATGTATACAAACCGACCACAAATGGAGTCGTTACTTCCTTGGTGAATCTTCAGCAAGGCCTGACCCAGTTGGGGCATGAGGTGCGGATCCTCACCCTTTCGGAGTCGCATACTACCTATTATAAGGATGGAGTCTGGTATCTCAGCTCCTTGAACTCAGGCACGATTTATCCGGGAACCCGGGTGAGGGACACCCTTGCCAGGAAACCCTTGAAGGATTTGATCAACTGGAGACCCGAGGTGGTACACTCACAAAATGAATTCAGTACCTTCCCGCTCGCAAAGCGAATAGCCCATGCGGTGGGAGCACCCTTGGTGCATACCTACCATACCCTGTATGAGGATTACACCACCTATTTCTCTCCCAATGAGAGGATGGGAAGGGTTCTTGCCCAGCTGTTCACCAGGCGAATCCTTGCAAAGACGGACGCCGTCATCGCCCCGACTTCCAAGATCGAGCGATTGCTCCGTTCCTACGGTGTGGAAAAACCCATTGCGGTGATTCCTTCCGGTATCGACCTTTCCCGATTCGCTCCTGCTGATGGACAAGACGCAAATCAGTTGCGCGCGAGATTGGGGATTCCCCAGGATAACCAAGTGATCGTATACGTCGGCCGGTTGGCAAAAGAGAAAAACATTGATGAATTGATCGACAATTTCTCAGCGACTGCCGATGACAAAAGCACCCTGCTTCTCGTAGGGGACGGACCACAGCGTCCTTTGTTGGAAGAGCAGGTGAAATCCCTCGGTCTTGGAAAGCGAGTTATCTTTGCAGGAATGCAGAAACAAGAGGATATTCCAGCCTTTTATCGGCTGGGTACCGTTTTTTGCAGTGCCTCAACCAGTGAGACCCAGGGTCTTACGTATGTGGAAGCCTTGGCAGCAGGGATCCCGGTGCTCTGTCGTGCAGACGATTGTCTGGATGATTTGGTGCAGGATGGGATCAATGGATGGCAATATCATACAAAAGAAGAGTACAGAGACCATCTGGCAAGGTTGCTTGCTGATAAAGCACTCCAAGACCGGCTTTCATCTGACGCGCTTCGTTCCAGCTCTCGGTATGATCGTATAGCTTTTGCACAGTCGGTGGCTGATGTATATGAGTCGTTGGTAGCCGAACGGGCCAGCCTGGGTAGGATATCGGCATGACAAAGAAAATCATCAACATCCTCTCGATCATCGGCCTTGCAGCCAGTTTGGGATATGGCATCTATTTGTGGAAAACAGGAGTTCTCACCTCCTTGAGTTCATTGCATACCTATGTGGCCGGGTACGGATCCTGGTCAGCCCTTTTCTTTCTTGCATTCCAAGCCATCCAAGTGGTGCTTCCCATCCTTCCCGGCGGGCTGGGTTGTTTGGTCGGGGTCCTGGCCTTCGGTGCATTGAAAGGATTTGTTTTCAACTATGTCGGCATTGTCGCCGGGTCCTTGGCGGCTTTCGCCTTGTCCCGGTATTATGGGAGGCCGTTGCTCTACCGATTCTTCTCCACACCCTTGATCGAGAAATACGATCGGTGGATGGAAAAGAAAGGCCGGTTTGCCCGTTGGCTTGCCGTTCTGATCTTCTTTCCGGTTGCCCCGGATGACTATCTTTGTTTCCTTGCAGGAACGACCACCATTTCCTGGCGTTCCTTCACCACCATCATCGTACTGGGGAAACCTTTCTCCATCGCCCTGTACAGCCTCGGACTTACGACCCTGTTCACACATCTCATTACATGGAATTAGGATTATGAATCGCAAATATATCGTTGTTTCTTTGGTGCTTCTCGTCGCATCTTCTCTCTTGTGGGCAAATCCGCAGGATCTTCTTTCCCTTTCCCAGACTGAATGGACGAAACTTTTGGATGGCCAGAACCTCACGAAGTCGGTCATTTGGAAGGACTCGGTGGCATCCTTGGCACCTTCGGGTTCGATCGCCCAGGAAAAGACCAAGGAAGCGGAAGCACGTGCGAAAGGGATTTCAGTAGCCTCACTTGCCTTGGTTCCCTATCCGAAGAATTGGGTGAACCAAAGCGAGGAACAACGGAAATTGGAATTGTACAATCTCCTGCACCAAGTCTCCACACTCCAAGGACTCGAGTATGGTGATGCGAAGAAGAAAGTACTCTTTTCCGAGTCCTATACCATCAAGAACCCGGAGGACAAGAAATCAAGGGTAGCCGATCCAATTGTCCAGACATTACCGTCCGCTGATACGACCTATGTCTGTCAGGAGGATTCGATCTTCGGGAAGAACATTTACCAACATACCTATCAGATTTCCCAAGATGAAGTCTTTGTGGACATAACCAATCTGACTACGATGAAATTCCTCGGCATCTCATTCGTGAAACCCAAGGATATGTCGCTCTACCTATCTGCAACCCAAACCAAGGATGGAATTCTCCTGTATACCAGCACCACCCTTGCCACTACTGAGCCGAAGGTGTCGTTCCTGTTCTGGAGTTTCAATTTGGCCGATGAATCGATGAACCGAATCGTTGCGTACCAAGATTGGTTCAAGACACAGGTATAAGCATGAAAGTATTCCTGTATTCCGGATCGTGGAATCTGGTCAGACAAAGCGGGGTGGGGCAAGCTCTCCTCCATCAGCAGGCGATGCTCGCCTCCAAAGGCGTAGCCACCACCCGTGTGTGGGAAAACGATGCCTCCGTCATCCATGTGAATACCGTTTTCCCAGACACGGTCAGGGCGGTGCACAAAGCAAGGAGAAAGGGCATGCTTGTTGTACGCTATGCCCATTCCACCATGGAGGATTTCAAGCAGTCCTTTGCTTTTTCCAATGCATTGGCGCCAGTATTCCGTCGTTGGATCCGGTTTCTGTACCAGCAGGGGGATGTGGTGGTGACCCCTACTCCCTATGCTAAAAGACTCTTGGAATCCTATGGGGTCACCCGACCCATCATAGCACTCTCCAACGGTGTCGATACCACCCGATTTTTCCCGAGCAAGGAGAAACGAAACGCCTTCCGTACACAGTTCGGCATCGCCAATGATGAGCTGGTGGTGATCAGTGTAGGGCATTTCATTGAACGCAAAGGCATTCTGGACTTTCTGGAATTGGCGAAGCGCATGCCTTCGGTTACCTTCCTTTGGTTCGGTCATACTTCGCCTTCGCTGATGACCAAGCAAGTGAAACAGGCGATGCAGGAAAAGAGTGAGAATGTCCGATTCCCCGGTTACATCGACCAGGATGCTCTCTCGCAGGCATATTGTGGGGCGGACCTTTTCCTGTTCCCCAGCCATGAGGAGACAGAGGGCATCGTAGTGCTCGAGGCCCTGAGCAGCTCAGTGCCTGTGGTTGTACGCGATATTCCGGTCTACGAGGGTTGGCTGGTCGACGGAAAGAATGTATTCAAGGCACAAACGCTGGAAGATTTCCAACGGATCATTGCCCAACTCGGGGAAGGGACGCTTGTTGATCTGACTGAAGCAGGCCGTCAGGTGGCACAAGAACGTAGTATCCCCGCTATTGCCGACCGGATGATTGAGATCTATCGTCAATTCAGTGCGGCGCAGGGACTTGCCCGAGAGGAATCAGAACATGCTGACAAACTATGAGCTGAGGATTCTGGATGCACTGCAATCGATTCATACCCCGTTTCTTGATTGGTTGATGGTTTTCTTCACCACCCTTGGCGACTATGGCTTGATTTGGATCCTCCTGGCGGTCATTCTGACAATTCTTCCCAAGACGCGACGGATGGGCATCGCCCTCATGATCGCACTGTTGCTTGATGTGTTGGTCAGCAATATATGGTTGAAGAATTTTGTCGCGCGTCTACGGCCGTGCGAAGTCAACCCGTCGGTTTCCCTCTTGATCCCCAGACCTTTGGATTATTCGTTTCCCTCCGGTCATACCGCTGCTTCGTTCACCGCCTCGTGTACCTTGCTGGGAATGAAAAGTCGGTTGGGTTGGCCGTCATTGCTGGTATCTGTGTTGATAGCATTTTCCCGTCTCTATTTGTATGTGCATTATCCCACCGATGTACTTGCCGGCATGCTGGTTGGATTCAGCTTGGGGGCTTTGGTTTCCTCCCTTTCCAACGTGCAAGCCTCCACCCATGCCCGAAAACTGATGCATCAGGCTGGCCGCTAAGCGCACTTGGTGCCATCGCTTTTGCTTTTTAGGGAAACCTGGGGTATGATGGACTCTGACAGGAGGGCAAGATGGATGCTCTGAGAGCCCGATATGAAGCGATCACAACTGATGCAAGTACCGAACAGCGTGCATTGACCGCACAGGCTTTGGTCCGTCGACAGTATATGCCGATGACCATCCTCTCCGTCCCAAATTTCTTCTCTTTTACAAAAGAGGACATGCTCAAGGAGTTCGATCGCGTGGCAGCCTTGCCCGAAGCAAGTGAGGAGCTTCGGGCGGTCATTGCGCTGGATGATGCAGGAGAGATCAAAAAGAAACATCTGACCGTTCTGTTGAACCAGTATGAGCTGCTCTGTGCACTCAGACGCAATGATCCTGAGGCTTGGGCATTGATCAACGAATTATACGAGGATGATTGAATGGCCTTCACCTGTAATGCATGTGCAAACTTCACTTCACCCTGCCTGCATAATGTTCCTCTGTTTCAGCATCTTGATCCATCACAGATTCGTGCCGTCCAGAGCTTGATCATCCAACATACCCTGCCAAGTGGGCAGGTTTTGCTGCGTGAAGGCGAGCGTTCTGATCGCTTGTTCATCGTCAGGTATGGATCGCTCAAGGTGGTTCGGTATGGAAGCGAGGGGACCGAATATGTCCTCGATACCCTGTTTCCCGGTGATTTTTATGGAGGTGACACCCTGTTTTCCCAAGGGCGGGTGGCCCAAACCGTCATTGCCGAAGGGGAATGCGGCATCTGTACCATAACCGGAGCACACCTTGAGCAACTGATGCTCTTTACCCCGCAGATTGCCTTGAAAGTGATCACCTACCTCAACACCAAACTGGAGCAATACCGCCTGCAGGTTGAAATGCTTTCCACCAAGGACGTAGAGAAGCGGTTGTGCATGTATCTGCTCGACCGTAGTCGGCGATCCGACTCCTTGGAGTTGTCGATCAGTCAGGAGGATGTGGGCAATGCAATTCATCTGACCAAGGAAACCGTCAACCGCAAGCTTGCTTCCCTCCAGACTCAGGGGTTGGTGAAAGTCAAGGGAAAACGAAAGCTGCAGATCATCAACATGCGAGGTTTGCAGGAACAGGCATATTGATGAAATTTTTTTGAAAATTGATTTGAATCATAGTTGAGGAGTGTAGAGCGTAGTATGGTAAGGGTATCCAGAAGAAAATCATTGAACGAGGAGTCATCTATGAAAAATACAACCCTTGCTGAACTGGTTCGCCGGCATCCATTGGCAACCACATTCCTGAATGAAAGACACATCGACTATTGCTGCGGCGGTAATTCCATGCTCTTTGAGAGCATCCAGGCGAAAGGATATGAGACGCAAGCATTTCTTGCCGAGCTTGAGCAATATCTTATCGAGGAGGAAGCCAAATTCAAACCGACCATCCCAGACGATCTGTACACCATGGATGTGCCTTCTTTGATCACCCATCTTGAAGTCACCCATCACCGGGATGAACGGCAGCTTTTTTCTGCCATAGATGAAAAAATTACCACCATCCTATCAGTGCACTACCAGCACCACAAAGCGGAGTTGATTGAAGTCTTCCGGTTATACAGTGACTTGAAGAAGGAGCTGGTCATCCACTTTGCCCAAGAAGAGCAACAGGTGTTCCCCCTCATGCAAGCGCCTGTTACGGTCGAATCGCTAGCCCAAGTGGAAGCACTGGAGGATGACCACAAGGCGGCAGGTGAAATCATCAAGGCCCTGGAACGTGCAACCCACGACTTCAGTACCCCCTCTGATGCATGCCCCACCTATGTGGCGACCTATGCTCTGCTCAAACAGCTGGTCGAGGACATTTTCCTGCATATCTACAAGGAGAACAGCATTCTCTTTCCAATCTTTGAACAAGGAGTCAACGCATGAAACGACACATCAAGAACAATGTCTGGTGGGTGGGAAGGATCGACTGGGAGCTGAAGACCTTCCATGGGGACGATTATTCTATCAACCATGGGTCGAGCCAGAACGCATACCTCATCCAAGAAGGGAAAACCGTCTTGATCGACACCATCTGGAAGCCGTACGAAAAGGAATTCAGGGATAACCTGGAGAAAGAGATCAACCTGGGCTCCATCGATTTCATCGTGATGAACCATGGGGAAGTCGACCACAGCGGCAGTCTTCCCTATGTGATGGAAAAGATCCCCAACACCCCGATCTATTGCACCGCCAACGCAGTGAAATCCTTGGTAGGGCAGTACCATCATCCCGAATGGAACTTCAAGGTGGTAAAGACCGGTGACAGCGTCGATATCGGCAACGGAAAGCGTCTGGTGTTCGTGGAAATGCGGATGCTGCATTGGCCGGACAGCATGGCCACGTATCTGACCGAGGACAATATCCTGTTTTCCAATGATGCCTTCGGGCAACATTACGGAGTGGAGGAGCTGTTCAACGATAAAGCCGACCAATGCCTGCTTGCCGAGGAGGCCATGAAGTACTATGCCAACATCCTTACTCCATTCTCTGCATTGGTCAAGCGCAAAATTGAGGAGATTGTCGCCTTGAACCTGCCCATCGATATCATCGCACCAAGTCATGGGGCGATCTGGCGTGATAATCCCCTGGAGATCGTACAGAAGTATGCAGCTTGGGCGGACAACTATCAGGAAAACCAGATTACCATCGTGTATGATACGATGTGGGATGGGACCAAACAGCTGGCACATGCGCTGGCGAGCAGAATCCAAGCGATCAGCTGCGATACAGTGGTGAAGGTGTTCAACATCAGCCAGACGGATAAGAACGATATCATGACCCAGGTCTTCAAGTCAAAAGCCATCGCCGTCGGATCTCCTACGGTGGGCAAGTCGATTCTTTCCTCAGTCGGCGGGTGGTTGCATTTTTTGACCGAGTTGCAGTTCAAGCAGAAGAAGGCTGCGGTTTTCGGATGTTACGGTTGGAGCGGGGAAGGCAACGCCACCCTCACAGAGGCACTCGGCAAAGCAGGTTTTTCGGTGGTTGAAGCCCAGGCAAAGGTCAATTGGAACCCGACGGCGGAGGATTTGGACCACATGCAGGCGGTAGCCGAGGCTTTGTGCAGATAAGTCCGTCGTTTCTTGTACAGTGTTTTCTGAATATGTTACATTCAAGACGGAGTGTGTATGCAGCAAACAGGTACGAAAGCCTTGCATTATGAGACGCTCGTCTCTGCAGTCAAGGGCTCGGAAGCGACAGCAAGCCAGGCATTTGCAGCTGCAAATGCCGCCTTCGATGTCACCGAACCCCTGTTGTTGCATATCAACGAATACGCAACATTTCTTGGGGTGGATGCATCACTGGTCAGCGAAGCCTACTATCGGTGTCGGCCCCTGTTTGAAGAGATGGATGACTCGATGGTGGTGCTCGACCCGGAAAGTCCGTTCTGGCCGAAGCAGATCGACAATTTCGCCTATGTTCCGCAATTTCTCTATGCACAGGGCAACGTGAGTCTGCTCAAAGAACCTTCGGTTTCCGTCATCGGGACCCGCTCCCCATCCTTGGAGGGGCGGCAACTTGCCCAGAGGACTTCCTTGGAACTCGGGCAAGCCGGATTTGCGGTTGCCAGCGGTCTGGCGCTGGGCATCGATGGGGTTGCGCATAAGGCGGCGTTGGGTCTCGGGTATCCGACCATCGCCGTCATCGGGACGCCCCTGGGATCATATTACCCCGGCGAGCATGAAGAACTGCAGAAACAAATCAGCCGCCAAGGGTTGGTGGTAAGCAGGTTCTCTCCCGCTGCCAAGACGCAAAAGTGGCATTTTCTGCTGAGAAACCGCTTGATGAGCGCCCTCAGCTTGGCATCGGTGGTGGTTGAGGACCGTGATGGAGGAGGGGCGGTAAGACAGGCTTCGTTTGCCCTTGAACAGAAGCGGTATCTGTTCATCTATCAAGAAAGCGTGGACAACCAAAGTGTACTTTGGCCCAGGCAATTCGCAGGCAAAAGCCGAGTCTTCGTCATCAAGAAACCGCAGGATCTTCCCCGTCTGCTCAACCAGGCACTGAAGAACAAGGACGGGGTGGGAAAACCCAAACAAAAGGCAGTGCAACTTGACCTGTTTGGCTCAGGGTCTCCTTGACATGAAAACGGGAGGGAGACTACTATCTGTGGTATTATGAAAAAACAGCTGACTGCCAACGAATTACGCCAAAAATTCATTGATTTCTTTGTATCAAAAGACCATGTCCAGATCAGTGGAGCTTCCCTGATTCCGGAGAACGATCCCACCGTACTCTTTACCACCGCCGGCATGCATCCTCTGGTACCGTATATCCTGGGAAGCGAGCACCCATCGGGGAAGCGCTTGACCGATTATCAGAAATGCATCCGGACCGGAGACATTGAAGCGGTCGGAGACCCGCATCATCTCACCTTTTTTGAGATGCTGGGGAACTGGTCCTTGGGTGATTACTTCAAGAAGGAAGCCATCGCATACAGCTTTGAATTCCTTACCGAGGTCCTTGGTTTGGACATCAGCCAGCTTTCGGTCACCGTTTTTGCCGGTGATGATTTGGTCGGTCGCGATGAGGAGGCTGCAACAGCCTGGGAAAACTATGGTATTCCACGCGAGCGCATCTATTTCCTCCCCCGTGAGGACAATTGGTGGGGCCCTGCCGGAGAAACCGGTCCCTGTGGTCCGGACAGTGAGATGTTCATCGATACCGGACGCCCTGCCTGTGGTCCCGACTGCCGTCCGGGTTGTTCCTGCGGCAAGTATTTCGAGATTTGGAATGATGTGTTTATGGGCTACAAGAAGAATGCCGACGGTACCTACGAGGAAATGCAGCGCAAATGCGTCGACACCGGTATGGGAATTGAGCGGACCATCGCGATTCTCCAGGGAAAAAAATCGGTCTATGAGACTGAGGTTTTCCGCCCGATCATCGCAGGGATAGAGGCGTTGTGCCACAAAACCTACGGAAGCAATGAGGAGATCGATACTTCCATCCGTATCCTCGCCGACCATATAAGAACCAGCGTTTTCATTCTTGGTGACCAACGGGGTGTCGCCCCCTCCAATGTCGGACAAGGCTACATTCTTCGCCGTCTGATCCGCAGGGCGGTACGGCATGGCCATAAGCTCGGCATCGACGGGCCTTTCCTCGGAAACCTCGCTCTGGTCGTGCTGGACCTGTATGGGAAACCGTATCCCGAGTTGCTGGACAACAAGGAGTTCATTCTCAAGGAACTTGCACAGGAAGAAGCCAAATTCAGTGAGACCCTGGCAAAGGGAGAGCGTGAATTCGAGAAAATGCTGCCAAACTTGATGAAGGGCAATAGCCGTCAGATCAGCGGACGTACCGCCTTCAAGTTGTATGATACGTACGGATATCCAATCGAGCTCACCAAGGAATTGGCGGCAGAACATGGTTTCACCGTTGATGAGGCAGGCTTTAAGGAAGCGTTTGAGAAACACCAGGAGATCAGCAGAAGCGGAGCCGAACAGCAGTTCAAAGGCGGGCTTGCCGATCATAGTGAACGGACCACCGCCCTGCATACGGCGACGCATATGCTGCATAAGGCCCTCAGGACCATCCTGGGAGAACATGTCGGGCAGAAGGGGTCGAACATCACTGTCGACCGCCTCAGGTTCGATTTCACCCATCCTGAACCGATGACCGCACAGCAGATCCAGGCAGTCGAGGACATGGTCAATGAGCAGATTGCACGGAATCTTCCGGTCACCTGTGAAACGATGAGCTTGGAGGAAGCCAGGGCACAAGGCGCCATTGCATTCTTCGACAGTAAATACGGCGAACAGGTCAAGGTCTATACCATCGGAGATTTCTCCAAGGAAGTCTGTGGTGGACCCCACGTGGAAAATACCCGTGAAATGGGGCATTTCAAGATTCTCAAGGAGCAGTCGTCCTCAGCCGGGGTGAGGAGAATCAAGGCAATTCTGGAGAAATAACTCCATACTTGACGAAATGCAACGAGGGCAGGGATGATTTCCTGCCCTCGTTCATTACTTGTGCCATTTTTGGATTGCTCAGTCGTCCTGCTCGTCGAGCATCAACTCATATTCCAATCCCTTGTTCAACGGGACGGCGAGCTGTCCGCATGCCCCGTTGATCTCCCGTCCCCGGGATCGGCGGCGGGTGTAGTTCACATGCATGTGGTCCAGATAGGATGTGAATCGGTCTATCTCCTCCTCTGTGGGAGTGGTGTAGGGCAATCCTTCCGCCGGATTCCAGGGAATCAGATTCACCACCACATCAAGATCCTTCACATATGAGGCCAGCTTCTTTGCGTTCACCTCATCGGTGTTGGTACCCGAAAGCATACAGTACTCGAAGGTGAACCGTTTGCCCCCTACGCGTTGAAAGTGAATCAAGGCTTTCTTCAATGCATTGGTGTCCCAGCTCCGGTTGACCGGCATGATGCGCGATCGTTGCAGATTATCCGCAGTCACCAGGGAAACGGCCAGCTTCACGGGAAGTTTCTGCTCCGCCAGTTTGAGGATGCCCGGTACCACCCCGCAGGTGGAGATGGTGATCCTTCTGAGGCTGAGATTGAACGTGTCGGTTTGATGGAAGTACCGAATGGAACGGGTGACTGCACTAATGTTGGCCAGCGGTTCGCCCATTCCCATGTAGACGATGTGCGTGATCGGTTCATCGCTTACCTTCAGAAGATGGATGTATTGCTCGATGATCTCTTCGGTGCTGAGATTTCGTAACAGACCCATCGTACCGGTTCGGCAGAAGGTGCAGCCCATGGCACATCCCACCTGGCTGGAGAGGCATGCCGTATGTCTGCCCTTCTTGTCAACGAGCAGTACGCACTCGACGACTTTCCCATCGTACAGCTGAATCCCCATTTTGGTCGCACCGCTTTCATCGGTTTCGGTGGTCTGGATGGTAGAGGAGGCGGCACTCGGCATCAAGGCGGAGAGCCGCTCCCGTTCGTTTTTGGGAAGATCGGTCATTTGGTCGAAAGAAAAGACACCTTTGACCAGCCAATTGAATATTTGCTTTCCGTAAAATCGCTTGGGAAGTGCAAGCACTTCAACAAGGGTGTCGGGATCGAGTCCATAGAGTGATAAGGGAAGGTTGGTTTTCTGTTGCATTACCGTAGTATACCTATTTGAGCATGGAAAGGATAGCAATCGCCACACCGGTGATGCCTTCGCCTCCCAGCAGGCCGCTGGCGATCAAGCCGGTTTGTTCATTGAGTTTCTCCTTGCTGGTCTTCTTTCCAAATACGAATTTCAACAATGACGAGACCAAGGCTCCCAGACCCATGATGGAGGATATGTAGATCGGAAGGTAGACACCCAGTCCCAACGTTGCACTAGGGAGTTTTGCCAGGAACAGTACCAACCCGATGCCCAACCCGATGAGGAAGGCCGGAACATGGCTCAAGCCGCCTACCATCGCCGATACCGCTGCCGCCTGGGGGGCGGGGAGCTCAGCGGTTCCGAATCCTCCGAAGGATGCTTTCATGATCAGCAGGACGAAGACTGAAAGCACGGCTCCGATTACACCCCCGATGCCTTCCCCCAGAATTTGCTGGCGTGGATCGGTTTTCAATAGATAGCCGCTTTTCAAGTCGTTCATGACATCCCCGGTAAGCCCGCAAGCTACTGCAACGATTGCTGCAATGCCGAAAGATGCGATCAGTGAGGGGTTCGAGATCAACTGGATGACCAGAAGCACCAGGATGCCGAAGATTTCCATCGGGTTGATGCCTGTCTGCCCGGTCAACATGCCCGACAAATACGTGGCCAGGTAGATGCCTGCCATCAATACAAGGGCTTCAATTAATCCCAGTTCTGTTCCGAGTGCAAGCAGGATGACTGCAAAGAACAGGATGAGGATGATGAGCAGCCGATTGGTGGAGGACATTTTCGGTGTTGCTTCTTCCAGTTTTTTCTGAGCCAGCAGACGGGAGGCAACCGCCTTGAAAAATACTCCCAGACCGGTCCCGATCATCAGACCGATACCGAGATTGGAACGGAAGACATCGGCTTGGGCCATGGAATCGAACAATCCACTCTGGATACCGATCGGGGTGAGCAGATAATAGCCGAGGATCGCCCCACCGAACCAGACCAGCGCATACAGCGGTCCGATGATCGACCCAATTCCCATCGCCATGGGAGAAACCCACAGGGAAAAGGAGGGGAAGAGCGCATTACCCTTGAAAAGGGTCAACAATGCAGGTATTTTGCCGAAGCCATCGCGGAGGATGGTGAAAACCACCGAGCCGCCCATGGATGCGAAGAGGGTCCGTGCTCCGGCTCCGCCTTTGCTTCCTGTTTGCAGGGTGTTGTAACTCGCAATTCCCATCGGATAGGGAAGCGCCTCCTCGATAATCAGTTTCTTGCGGAACAACGCAGAAAACAAGGTACCGAGAATTGCCCCAACCACTGCAAGAATGATCAGACTGGGGATCGAAAAGGAAGCGTTCGGATCGAGCATCCATAGACCGGGCAGGGTGAATGCCAGACCGCCGGCAACCATTGCACCACTGCTCATGATGGTATGGGTAACGTTGATTTCCTGAAGTGTCGATCCCTTGGCTTTCTTCAATGCTGCCAGGCTGACGACGGTCACGAAGATGGTGGGCCAGGGAAGGGCCCCCATGCGCAACGCTACATACATCGAGCTGGCGGTGATGACCAACAAACCCAGGATGCCTATGATCAAGCCGCGTACGGTTAGGTGTCTGTTCATATTTCTTACACTTCCTCTCTTTCTGTATGGTATCGAGGTTTTTCCAAAAACGCTAGGGGTCAGACTTTCTGCAAGGGATATGGTTATGCTTCCCTGTTCAAGAACTGTCACCTATGGTATATTCTAAATCACCATAACACGGTAGGAAACGTCCTACAAAGGGAGAATGCGTATGAAAAAAGTTTTACTTGCTTTGATTCTTGTAGCACTTGTCCTGATTCCTGTTGCTGCTGCAACCGAAGGGACCGCCCAGACCGATCTTGCCATTGGATTGAACCTCGGTACCAGTGCAAGTATCTCCGGCCAGTATCGTATGGATAATTTTGACATCATCGCCAATCTTGGATTTGGTTTTTTGTCTGATTACCTTTCTGTTGATGGGGCTGCCAATTTCAAGGTAGCTGAATTTGATATCGACAAGGCCCATTTCAATGTGACCGTTGGTGGTGGTGCCTATATCGGCATTCCTCTGAGTTCCGGAAAGGGATTTGGTCTTGCCGCCATTGCACCGGTGGGTGTCGTGTACAACCTTGAAAACAAGGATGTGCCGCTTGATCTGTACCTCAGGGTGGTTCCCGGATTGTGGATCACACCGAATATTGACTTCTACTACGACGCCTATATCGGTGCCATGTGGAGATTCAACTAACCGCGTACCTTCGCTAGGGTATTGCACAGGTGCCTTCCTTTCGGGGTTGGCACCTTTTTTCTTTGTTCAGGAGATTCTGAATGCGTTCAGTTTGCCTTGGAAGCGTTGCTGCAACCGCGTGCGGACGATGATTCCTTCCTCCGTGTACTCTATGCTCTCGACTTGGCCGAACCGATGGATGTGGGCAACCAGGTCATGCCGGTGGTTGGGAATCATATACGTGGTGGTGGGGCAAAGTTCATGCAAAGTTGCTCCGATCTGTACGAGCAGAGCATCCAATCCTTGTCCTGTCTTGATCGACGTCTCCAAGACCGGGCTGTACATCGACTTCAGCCGTGTTACGGCGAAGCTGTCCAGCACCATGTCCATCTTGTTCGCAAGGACAATGGCAGGTTTGTCGGTGCATCCCAGTTCCTCGAGCACCTGGACGGTGGTGGTGTAGCTGCCCAGCATGTCCGGATGGGATGCATCGCACACAATGATCAGGAAATCCGCATAGGTTGCCTCTTCCAAGGTGCTTTTAAAGGCATCGACCAGGGTATGCGGTAAGTCTGATACGAACCCGACGGTATCGGAGAGCAGAATTTCCTCCCCGCCGGGCAATTTCACCATCCGGGTGGTCGGATCGAGGGTTGCGAACAACTTGTCCTCAACCAATACCCCTGCGTTGGACAAAGCATTCAACAAGGAAGATTTTCCGCTGTTGGTGTAGCCTACGATGGCGCCGGTGGGAATATTGCCGTTCATCCGTTGGCTTCGTTGGATCGAACGCTGCTGGACTACTTTCTCCAATTGGCTCTTCAGCCAGACGATCCTGTCCTGGACTTGGCGACGATCAAGTTCCAGCTGGGTTTCCCCTTCGCCACGGGTGCCTTTGACGCCGCCTTGCTGACGGGAAAGATTGGTCCATCGGCGGGTCAGGCGGGGAAGTGAATATTCCAAACGTGCAAGTTCGACTTGGAGCGCAGCTTCTTTTGTGGCTGCACGATCAGCGAATATCTGCAGGATCACCTCATCACGATCGATTACGCAGGTTTCCCATTCCTTTTCCAAATTGCGTTGCACCCGTGGGTTGATCCCTTGGTCGAAGATGACCAGATCGACGCCGATCTCTTCAATAAGCAACTTGATCGTCTGTACCTTGCCGCTTCCGATCAATGTGGCACTGTTTTGTTGGCGCAGGGCTATGTACTCGGTTCTCACCGACTCAGTACCCATGGTGTCGACCAAGGCTTTCAGTTCCTCTGCTCTGCGGCTTGCCGCTTGCATTGTTTCGGTAGGGGGGACAAGGATGAGCAAGAGTGCCGTTTGTTGTTCTTCCTTGGTCTGGTAGAGATGTTTTCCCTTCAGGGAGGGCTCTTGTGAGCCATTGCTGTAATCGATACCCATTGCCGTTGACTATAGGGCTGGTTAACGCGCAAGTCAATATGTGCTACACTGCCTTCGCTGGCTCCACTGAGCCGATAATGAGGTATATCATGGGTTTAAATTGCGGCATAGTAGGACTTCCCAATGTAGGCAAGTCGACCATTTTCTCAGCTTTGACGGCAGCGCCTGCCGAAGTCGCGAACTATCCGTTCTGTACGATTGATCCCAATGTGGGAATTGTTTCGGTCCCCGACCCACGCTTGGATCGGATTGTGGAATTGATCCCGCCTGCACGGGTGGTTCCAGCCACCTTCGAGTTCGTCGATATCGCCGGATTGGTTGCAGGAGCTTCCAAAGGGGAAGGGTTGGGCAACCGATTCCTTGCTTCCATCCGGGAAGTAGGCGTCATTGCGCATGTGGTACGTTGTTTCGACAACGGCGACATCATCCATGTCAACAACCGCATCGACCCGGCAAGCGATATTGAGACGATCAACATCGAGCTTGCATTGGCTGATTTGGATACGGTGACCAATCGTTGGGCAAAACAATCAAAATTGACTCGTTTGAGCAAGGAAGCACAGAAAGAGAGTGAGAAAACGCTTCCCCTACTCACCAAACTCAAGGACTGTCTGGAACAAGGGCATTCAGCCCGGTCATTGCGTCTTGAGGAAGAGGAGCTCGAACTGGTCCGGGATCTTCATCTGATCACCCTCAAGCCGGTCATTTATGTCTGCAATGTGGATGAGAACGGGATTGTTGAGGAAAATGATTATGTACAGGTCGTCCGTTCGATCGCAGAGGCGGAAGGTGCCGAGGTGGTGATGATCTGCGGGAAGATCGAATCGGAAATCGCCGTATTGGAAACTGAGGAAGAGAAACAGGAATTCCTTGAAGCCGTCGGGCTGCAGGAATCGGGATTGAACCAATTGATCCGCAGTGCTTATCACATCCTGGGGATGCGCACTTTCTTCACGGCGGGCTCTGATGAGGACCGGGCCTGGACGTTCCATGCCGGGTATAAGGCACCGCAGGCTGCCGGGGTGATCCATACGGATTTCGAACGCGGGTTCATTAAGGCAGAAGTATACAACTGTGAGGACTTGTTCCAATACAAGACTGAACAGAAGGTCAGGGAAGCAGGGAAACTGCGGATGGAAGGCAAGGAATACATCGTCCAGGACGGGGATATCATGCACTTCCGTTTCAACGTATAACATGCCTTCCGGTTCGACGGGGATGTATATTCCCTGTCGGGCTCGCTGGTGTTCTCAGCTTACCATTGGACGCTGAAGGTGATCGGCTTGCTGAGCAACAGGAAGTCGATCAACGGGAAACTGAACTCATAGACGGTGTCTGAGATTTTCTTGCCCCCGTTGAATCCAACAATCGGTTTGGGGGTTTGGATGCGTAGCGTAATGACCGATTGCTTGATGGCATCCGGTCCTTCGGCGCCCAGCATGAAGCTGATCATATCCAGGTAATCCGCTTCGCTCAACCCTTGGTTGTAGACCGGACCGAACGCTTCGAAATTCTGGTCGGCGAGGAAGGGGATGACCGGGACGAGCTGGTTGTAGTTGTCCATGGAGAGGAAAAAGGTCATCGAATTGGGTTTCAGGGTAAGCAGTGTCTGGTCTGCACCGGCACCCAGATCGGTCATCAGCTTGTTCAGGTCGCTGAATACGAATGTCCCTTCGTAGGCGTTGGCATTGAGTTTTTCCAACTGTACCCGATCGGTGGCTGAACTGTTGTTCAAAGCCTTCTCGAAATCACCGATTGCCTTGTCCATCAAGGATGCATCGCCTTCCTTGGGTACGAATTCGCTGAAGTCCTGCAGGACGGCTATGAAGAAATCCTCAACCGTAAAATTGAAGGCTGAGGCATGGTTCTGAGAATCGTTGAAACTGAGATTCTCGGTGACGGTACAACCTGTGCTGAAAACAAGGGTGAGCAAAAGCAGCACCACCCAAATACTGAGTTTCTTTACCTGATTCACTGATCTGTTCCTTATGCTTACTGTACGTGATTTTGGTCTGCTTCTCAACAGGAAGTTTGTTCAATTCTCCTCATGCAAGGGGATGAACATCAATTCCCCCTCATCCGACCGATAGATTCCCAACCGTTGTGCTTCTCCGACCGGGTTCCGCGCAAGAAATTGGTCCAGGCTCATGTGCTCCAGATACGACAGTTGGTCCAGACTGTAGGAGAGTTCCAGCACAGGGCTTGCTCCGTACGTGTGGAAAAAGGCGATGCCTTGGTGCAGTTCCATATAGGAAACCAGCGCGTTTTGATACTGTTGCGCACCTGTCTTTCGCAGCATGCTGAGGACAAATGCTTCCTGCACGGCGAAGATGTCCAGCTCCTCTTCCTGCTTGCCCGTTTTGCGGCAATAGGAGGCAAGGTAGGATTCGAACAGGGTGAGCAGCGTCGAAGGACGCAATGCAGTGGCTTCGCAGAATTTTCCCAGCCACATCCCCGCCTGGCCGACGGTGAAGAAAAGATCACAGGCTTTTTTCAGACGCAGGGCTGTTGCAAGATCCTGGGAGGGAAACGTCGGGGAATTGAGCAGGGAATAAGGTGCTTGCTCCTGGGCAACGAGACCGAATGAGGATGCTTGGTCAGCGACCAAGGTGCCGGGGAGCAACGAGAGGATGAAAATGTCAAGATTGCTGGGCTTGAGCAGCATCGCATAGTCCAGACTCCGTTTGAATCGGTCGAGGCTGTCCAAGGGAAGGCCGATGATCAGATCAAGCCCGAAGGGCAGTCCCCGTTCATTCAAAAGCTCGATGTTTCGCGCGAATTGTTTTGCGTCGAATCTGCGATTTGCTTGGGCAAGGACCTCTGCATCACTGCTCTGAAGCCCGATCTGCAGCGAACAATCCAGCTTGGCAAATGCATCGGCAAGCTGAGCATCCAGTAATTCCGCCCGCACTTCGAATACAAAATGGATGTGTTGCGCCTTGCCTCCCAACAAGGAAAGCAACCGCAGGGTTCGTTGTTTGTCCATATTGAAAGTCGGGTCAAGGATGTAGACTTCACTTACCTTTCGGAGTATGAGATAGTCAAGTTCCGCTTCCAGACGTGCAAGCGGAACGTGACGAACCGAACGCTGTCCCCGGGATTCAAAGCAGAAGGAACAGTGAAAAGGGCAACCCCGCGTCATTTCCCAGAGTACGGAGGACCCTTCGGTCACATAGGCATCGGCGATGGAACTGAGCAACACCGAATCCAAACGGGCGAGATCAGGGGCGGGGGAGTAGGTGGGCAGGTCATCCCGTTTTACGATTCCGAGTCCTTCTGGAGGGGTCCCTGCAAGCAGTTGTTCAATGGCTTGGACGGTGGAGACCTCGCCTTCACCGAGGATCAGGAAATCATAGACATCCCAGGCGAAGCTTGTAGGATTCGCCGTCGCTTCCGGTCCTCCTGCGAAGATGACGAGCGATGGGTCTTGCTCTTTCATCTCCCGGGCGAACCGGTCCATCCAGGCTCTGTTCCACAGGTAGACGGACAGCCCGATGCAGGAAGGATTGTGAGGTGCGATCATACGCGCGGCTTGCTGCGGATCGTCCTCCAGGGTGAAGGACGTGTGGGTACAGCAGAGAGATGCGTCGGTGAAGTGGGAATTGACGGCAGATTGGATGCATAATGCTCCCAAAGGGTAGCTGAGATTGCCTTCTTCCAGACAACAGGATATCAAGTGGAGATTCATATCGGTGATAGTACTGTGTAGTGTCCGACTCTTGCAAGCAGGATGCGACTATGTATAGAGTAAGGTATGAAGCGATGGCTGGTGTTGCTTTTTCTCTTTCTCGTCACTCCTTTGTTTTCGGAAAGCATGCATCTTGAGCTTGATGGAGCATTGCCTGATCAGCTTTTGGTGCATTGGGATGCCGTCAAAGGAGCAGACTACTATGACATCTATCTCGACCAAAAGCCGGTGAAGCGGGTGGAACAGACGCAGGTGGTTCTCGCAAACTTGCACAGTCATACCTCATATGAAGTCCTTGTGGCGGCGAGGAAGACCGGAAACGTTGATATCGAGGCAGATGCCGCGCATTTCAGGACGACCGGCTGGGAGGGTTGGTATCGATGGGTGAACAAGACCAAAACGGATAACAATGGGAAATGCAGGCAATTGGATTTTTTGGTTGTGCATACCGCTGGAGGCTATGAGATTCATGGGTTGTATGATCGGTTGTATCGGCTTTTTCCCGTCGCTCCCTGCGAGCAGGAGTTCCCCTATGAGGGGGAGTCGGAGCACCAGACAGCCTACCGAGTCAATGCAGAGATGTTCAACACCACCAAAGTCACGCCGAAGACGTGGATGGTGAAAGAAGTGGAGATTTCTGATTCGTCGCTGCGCATCGTCATGCAGACCAAAGTGGGGGCCCTTCGATTCACCACCACTTCCTGCTATCGATTCCAAGTCTCCCCTACCGGGGAGAAGGAGCTCTGCTTTGAGACCAAAGGAGAGGGAATGGCCGGTTGGGGGGTGTTCAAATCCCCCAATCCTGAGGATGACGGAGTCTTTCGGTGCAGCTATGTTGGACCGGCCCAATCGGTTTCTTTGCAAGGTATACGTTGACAAAAGCTGAAGCGGGCAGTATATGTGTTAACCTGAGACAGCCGGTCCCTAGGAGTATATTGCATGGATGCTGAGCAAACCCTGATCATCGTCGAGTCACCAACCAAGGCGAAGACCATTACCAAATTTCTTCCCTCTTCCTGCAAGGTCGTTGCAAGCAAGGGTCATATCCGCGACCTTCCGGAAGACCGGATGGCCATCGACGTTGCAAAGGATTTTGCCTGTGATTACGAGGTGGTTTCGGGTAAGGAGTCGTTGATCAAGGAGTTGAAAAGCAGTCTGAAGAAGGCTGACCGGCTGTTGCTGGCCACTGATGAGGACCGTGAGGGAGAGAGCATTTCCTGGCATCTGTTGGAGGTACTCAAACCGAAAATCCCCTATCAGCGGATGGTGTTCCATGAAATCACGAAAAGTGCAATCACCAAGGCCCTCGAAGGGGGACGGCCTTTGGATGAGCATCTGGTCCAGGCTCAGGAGGGAAGGCGGGTGGTCGACCGGTTGTACGGGTACACGCTCTCTCCGACCTTGTGGCGCAAACTCTCGAACAAAAAGCTGTCCGCTGGACGAGTGCAATCGGTCGGACTTAGGTTGACGGTGGAGCGGGAACGCCAGCGACTCACCTTCTTGATGAGCACGTATTATGATGCCAAGGCGCAGTTGCTTGCTTCCTCGAAGCAGGGATTCGAAGCGAAATTGACTGCGTATCAAGGACAGAGCATCGCTTCAAGCAAGGATTTTGATTCGGTAACCGGCCAATACAAGGCCAAAAAGGATACCCTGTTGTTGCAAAAGGATCAGGCGATTGCCTTGGTCAAGGAGCTGGAGGGTGAATCATTTGTGGTGCAGAGCATCCAAAGAAAGCCGTTCATCACTCGTCCGAGTGTTCCGTTCACCACCAGTACCTTGCAGCAGGATGCGATCAAGAAACTGCATATCAGTGCTTCCGAAACGATGCGGATCGCACAGAAGCTCTATGAGAACGGTTTCATCACCTACATGCGTACCGACAGTCCCTCCCTCAGCCAGGAGGGCACTCAGGCTGCCCGCTCCTTGGTGGAGGAGCTCTATGGGAAGTCGTTCCTTTCTCCGAGTGTACGCTATTTTGCCGCAAAAAGCGCAGGAGCCCAGGAGGCCCACGAAGCGATCAGGCCTGCAGGGGAGCGCTTCCTGCTTCCTGGTGAAGCTGGACTTTCCGGCAAGGAGTTCGCCCTCTACGAGTTGATCTGGAAACGTACCCTGGCAAGTCAGATGGCCGATGCCCAGAAAGCCACCACCACGGTGAAGCTGACCGCAGGGAATGGGGAATTCACGGCGAGTGGAACGGAAATTGTATTCCCTGGTTTCCTCAGGGCATATGTCGAAGGTTCGGACGACCCCGATGAAGCGCTTGATGACAAGGAATCCCTGCTCCCTGTACTTAGTCAGGGCGAGATCTGCCCGCTTCAGGGTTTGACCGAGGTCGAGCATCAGACCAAGAGTCCTGCCCGCTACACTGAGGCTTCCTTGGTCCAGGAGCTGGAGAAGCGGGGTATCGGCCGTCCTTCCACCTATGCGACGATCATTAAGACGCTGCTCGATCGTAAATATGTAGCCAAGGAAGGTTCTGCGCTTGCCCCCACGTTCATGGGGTTTGGCGTCTGTCAGTTCTTGGAGACCAATTTCGGACAATTCATCGATTATGATTTCACCTCCATGATGGAGGATGGTCTGGACAAGATCGCTGATGGTTCCTTGGATAAGGTATCCTTCCTCAACTCGTTCTATTTGGGCGAGAAAGGATTGGAAAACCAGAATAAGCTGCAATTGGAAGAAGACAACAAGGTTGTTTCCAAGACGTTGAGGCTTCCGCATATCAGTGAGGAGAATCCGGTGATGGTAGGCCCCTACGGTCCCTACGTCATTGATGCCAAGGGTCAGTACCTCTCCCTTCCTCCCACTGCGCTTCCCGGCAACACCACTGATGCCATGATCAAGGAATTGATCGCAAATGGTAAGGAAAAGAAGGAGCCGGTTACCCTCGGTTCCGGTACCATACAGGTTCTGACCGGTCGGTTCGGACCCTATTGGCAGGAAGGTGAGGGCAAGCAGGCGAAGCGGGCGAGTATTCCTAAATGGGTGCAGGACGCCAACAGGCAGGAGGATCTTGAACTTGCCGAGCGGTATCTGTCGTTGCCGCGGAAGCTCGGTACCGATGCCTTAGGCAATGAGGTACTGGCTTACAAGGGGAAGTACGGTCCGTATATCGCCTGCAATTCCAAGACACGAAATTTACAGAAAACCGACCATGACGAGCAGCTGTTTTCCATTACGTTGGAAGAAGCGCTCGCTTTGCTTGCCCAGGAGGTGGAAAGCTCCGGAGGGAAGGCAAGGAAACGAGGAACAAAGGGCCCGGGGGCTTCGGTAATCAAGGAGCTGGGGACTTTTGAAGGAGAGACGGTGGCATTGGCCACTGGTCGTTATGGCTTGTATCTGAAAGCCGGCAAACAGAATATCGCGCTTCCGTCTGAATACAAGAAAGACGAGGTGAAGGCCGGTTCCCTTACCCTTGAGCAAGCCGTTGCGATCATCCGCACCAAACGTGCGAAGGAATAGTGAATACGAATTATGGCAAGATTTTTGGGAAATCGACCGACAGGGCTGCGGATGCAAACCATCACCAGCGGCAATGCGGTTGACATTCTGGCCTCGGAATTCCATTTGTCGGCTGAGAAGGTTGCCAGCAACCTACGCAGTGTCGGCATCCATTTGGAAGGCGGAAAGACCGAACAGGACATGAATCTCTATCGTGAGGTGGTAGCCTGCAAGGTCGGTGATCGCAGCCGGTATGGCAGCAAGGACGAACAATACCAGCAGATGCTGGATGAACAGCTTCGTTCGTTCGATGAGATTTATGTCGATACCGCCCCGATCATTCAGGAAGATTGGTTTTTGCATTTCATCAGTGATGCTGAGCCGATTCTCAAACGACGCAAGAAGAAACTGATCATCCTTGAGAAGACCCTCGAGGAGTTGCATGGATTGAAAGACAATCCCGAAAAGGACAAGGAAGTCCGGGTGCGGGCGACCATTCGCCCTGATCTGATCAGGCTATTGGCACGACGGGGTTTGGTCCGCATCGGGGATACGGGAAGCATCGGGATTGCCGATGACCATCTGGTACGATTGTTCAGCCAGCAGGGGAAACAGAAGAACCTGTTGCTTATAACACAAGACCGTGGCTTAAGTGAGCGGATCGTGCATGTTTCCCAGACGTTGGCCCAACAGGAGCATACGGTAAAGGCCCCTTCATGGTTTTCTCGTTTGTTCAGGAAGGCTTCCCCATCGTCCGAGGGGGCGGATCATCAGATGATGGTCTGTAAACTCACCGAAGGGGGAATCCTCAAACGTTGCTACATCTGCCCGGAATGCAATGAAAGTTATTATGACGATCTGCATGACTGCGAAGGAATGGTTTTGTGCGGTCGTTGTTATCTTGACCTGAAGGATCAGGAAGCCAAGCAGGAAGCCGAGAACCAGAAGAAACGGGAAGCCGAACTGAAGGCTGAGGAAGAGCGGCAGAAACGCTTGGAAGCAGAGGAAGCGCGACTGGCGGCGGAACTTGCAAAACAAACCGTTGGACAACGAGTGGAGCAGAAGCGCAAACGTCTGCTGCGCTTGATCTTTCTCTCATTGGCAGGAATTCTCCTCTTGGTGCTGTTGCTCCTGTTGCTCTTCTAGCCTAAAGATGCTGCTGATTACCGTCCCTGCAAAGGGGCGGTTTTTTGGTATGACGGGCACGTCATCATGCTTGGGTGAAATTCCCGAATGACGCAGTTGCCTTCGGGCAAATACCTCAGAGCAAACAGATGGTGCGGACGAACAGGCAAAAATCAATGTAATCCAAAACACAATGAAGCCACTTGCTCAAGAAAAAGTTCATGAAGCCTGAGCCGGGAAAACGGGAATCGGACAGATTTGGGTTTATGGCACTGATCATCCCTCTTTATGGCTGATTCTTGGTTTGACTCAAGGACAATTATCATATTGGATTGTGAAAAACGGTTAAATTCATACAAATATTATGTTTTTGTGCTGGATTTTCGTAAAAAACTATACATATACTACACAGGCATATTCTTAACACAGGAGGTCGTATGAAGCAAAGAAGGTTGAGTATTTTGGTTGTTCTGAGTATCTGTATGGTTTGGGGACTGTTGAGTTCCGGTTGTGATCTTTCCCCGAGAAGCAAGGCGCTGGTGATAGTCAATGACAGTGCAAATGCAATAGACTATGTAGCTATCAGACAATATGTTTCCGGAGCGAAGATGGCTTACCCGAATGCTCTGGCAAACGGAGAAACAATAGCAGCAGGAGAGAGCAAGCGTTTTTATTTGGCTCCTTACGGTGACAATACGGTGTATGTAACCGTTGATGATGATGCCTTGGGGTCTGCAAGCGTTAGTTTTACCTATGATTATTTGGTTGATGGTTTGAATAGATCGATTACCGCTACCTATTCAGGAACCGAGATTTCGGTGAGTGGGAGCAATGCCCAATTGCCGGTATAATCCGAGAAGTCCAAAACGTTGATGCATTGTTGCTTGTATGCAGTGGTGCAACACAGGTACAAAGGGCTGGGAGGTAATCCCAGTCTTTTGTTTTCTCCCTCGCTACCCTATGAAAGCGGGAAACATGGCGATCAAGAGTATTCAAACAGTATTGTTTCATAGATGAAAAAAAGGCCGTTGGATGATCCAACAGCCTTGAGAATGCCCCTGGTGCGATTCGAACGCGCGACCCCTTCCTTAGGAGGGAAGTGCTCTATCCAGCTGAGCTACAGGAGCTAATGCCTAGACGATAGTACCGTAAATGAAAATGGTATGCAAGGGGATTGGTTTTTCTTCTCCCCTCGCATTGCCTCGTCATTTTTTCAACAGGTCCCTAATCTCAGTCAAGAGTGCAATATCTGCAGGAATGACTGGTGGTGCAGGAGGAGCCGCAACCTCTTCGGCTTTCTTTTTTGCTTCCATTCGACCGCGGAATGTATTGATGGTGCGTACCATCATAAACACTACGAAGGCGATGATGAGGAAGTCGATGATCTTCTGGATGAAGTTGCCGTACATGATGGCGACTTCCGCTGTCTGCTCGGTTGCAGCGGAGATGACGATCTTCAAGTCGGCGAAACTGACTCCTCCAAGAATCAGGCCGATGACCGGCATCAGGATATCCTTCACCAACGAACTGACAATTGCAGTGAATGCCGTGCCGACGATGATGCCGACCGCCATATCCATGACATTCCCCCTGGTAATGAATTTCTTGAATTCAGAGAGCATGTGTTTCTTCTCTCCCATGAAATCCTCCCTCGCTGCTAGCTGCCTTGAGTATATCACGGCATGTGAAATTTGGGTATGGAAACAGGAGCTCAATCGGCGACATATCTTTACCTTGGGACCTATGGAGAAAAACTCTGAGGAAAATTTTCAATTTACGATGATTGATTGTTGCATAAATATACTTGTTATTGTATAACCTAAACCAATATTCGGTTGTAGAATATGTTTTGCATGCATCGAGTAGTATTTGGAGGTACCAAAGATGAAAAAAAGCCTGTTTGTTGTAGCTGCTCTCGCAGTTTTGCTGGCTTCTCCCCTGCTTGCACAGGGCGGTAGTGAAGCAGCAAGTCCCAAAGTTGGTTTCATCGGCCCGATGACCGGCGACTATGCCAACTATGGCGTACTCAGCGATAACTCTGCAATGCTTGCCATTGAGCAGTTCAATGCCAAAGGCGGTATTGCCGGTAAGATTCCCGTAACCCTCGTAACCGAGGATTCCGAAGGAAGTGTAGAGAAAGGCCTTTCCGCCATCGAGAAGCTTTCTTCCTCTGATAAGATTGTCGGTCTCATCGGCCCCGTCTTCACCGGTGTAAGTTTCGCTGTCGGTGAACGTGTGCAGAATGAAGGCATTGTCATGATCAGTCCGTCCGCTACCCACGCTGACATCACCAATATCGGTGACTATGTATTCCGCACCGTCGTTTCCGATGGTCTGCAGGGTGAAGTCGCCGGTCGCTACTTCCACGACAAGCTTGGCTATAAGAACATTGCAGTCCTGTATGCAAAGAACGACTACAGCCAGGGTTTGTACGAAGGCATGACCGCTTCCTTTGAAGCTGCAGGTGGTAAAGTATCCATCGCTGAGGCATTCCAAGTCGGCGACAAGGACTTCAAAACCCAGCTCACCAAGATTCGTACCGCCAATGTCGAAGCCATCTATATTCCTGACTATACTGCAGAAATGGCACAGATCCTTGAGCAGGCCACTCAGCTCGGCATCAAGACTCCGTTCCTTTCCTGCGATGGATTCTCCAATCCTGAGATTTACAACCTCGCTGGTGACTTTACTGACGGCGTCATCTACGTCGGTCCTGCAAAAGTCAAGGAAAGCCCGGCATTTGCAAAGTTCGTCTCCGACTACAAAGCAAAGTATGGTGTCGGTCCTGACAGCTTCGCAACCAACGCCTACGATGGTACCAACATTCTGCTTGCTGCAATGGACAAGGTGTACAAGGCAACCGGCAAGTTCGACCGCAAGGCAATCCGTGACGCGGTTGCTGCAACGAAGGACTTTGCAGGTGTATCGGGTGTCGTAAACTTTGCTCCGAACGGTGACTTGGTTGCCTACCAGGGTATCTACAAGGTCAACAAGACCACTCCGGAATACCTGGGCACCTACACGGTGGTGAATGGTGTGCTGACACAGATCGACTAAGGTCTGTAATGTTTCCCGGTCTTGCGGGAATTGGGAGGACCGGTGTTGTTTACACCGGTCTTCTTATGTTATCGTACTTGTTAGTTTTCCGTACGAAGGAGAGAGCATCGTGGGAATTGCTGAATTCTTCCAACATTTGATGAATGGCCTGACGCTTGGGGGCATCTACGCACTGATAGCCCTTGGATATACCATGGTCTATGGCATTCTGAAATTTATCAACTTCGCCCATGGTGACGTCTTGATGGTTGGCGCTTACGTAGGTCTGTTTGCCTTCGACGCACTGCGCGGCAGTGCGCCGCTCGGGGTCTGGACCTTGGTCGCCTTTTTCCTGGCCATGCTGATCAGCATGTTGTTCAGCGCCGGCTTGGGAATGTTCATTGAACGGGTTGCATACAAACCCCTGCGCAAAGCCACTCGGTTGGCTCCGTTGCTCAGTGCTATCGGCGTTTCGTTCATTCTTTCCAACAGTGCGGCTTGGATGTTCGGGACCCAGTCGAGAAAGTTCAACTATCCGTTCGATAATTCACCGTTGCATATCGGTCAGGTGGTCATCACTCCGCATCAGATCCTCATTCTGGTGGTTTCCATGGCCATGATGCTCATCCTCAAGTTGTTCATAGATAGAACCAGGATGGGTAAGGCCATGCGTGCGACCAGCCTTGATCAGGATACCGCCATGTTGATGGGTATCAATGTAAACCGTGTCATCAGCATGACCTTTGCCATCGGCAGCGCCCTTGCTGCAGTCGGAGGAATCCTAATTGCCCTTGACTTCAAGGTGTATGCAACCATGGGCACGATGACCGGCTTGAAGGCATTCGTCGCAGCCGTAGTCGGCGGAATAGGAAACATCAGCGGTGCCATGTTCGGCGGCATTCTGCTCGGTCTGTTGGAAACCTTCGGGGTAGCTGTATTCGGCATCCCCTCCGGTTTGAAGGACACCATCGCTTTCGGCGTCTTGATCATTATCCTTTTGGTCAAACCGGAAGGAATCTTCGGCAAGGTCGAAAAGGAGAAAGTCTGATATGCTGAATTTCTTCCTACTCATTTTGATTTATTCGGGCATCTATGCCCTGATGTCCATCGGTCAGAACGTCATCACCGGCTACGGCGGTATGCTCAGCCTCACCCAAGCCGGGTTCTTCGCCATCGGCAGTTATGCAACCGCGATTCTCGCTGCCCGTTTTGGATGGTCCTTCTGGGCCACCTTGCCGGTAGCGGCCCTTCTCAGTGCTGTATTCGGTTTGTTGATCGGACTGCCGACGTTGCGTCTGAAGGGAGATTATCTGGCTATTGCCACCCTTGGTTTCGGGGAAATCGTGCGCAACGTATTGAACAACTGGGACTCGTTGACCAATGGGCCGATGGGTATCCAGAAGATTCCGATGCCCAAATTGTTTGGTTTTACGATCAACCCCTACCACAAATATGCATTTCTGGTCATGGTCATCCTGTTCGTTGCAATCGCCTATTTCCTATTCCAACGGTTGGCACGGTCTCGTATGGGAAGAGCCCTCGCCGCAATCCGTGAGGATGAGATTGCAGCCCAGTCAATGGGGATCAACATCACCAAATACAAGGTGTATGCTTTCATTCTCGGAGCTTCAGTAGCAGGGATTGCAGGATCGCTCCAAGCGGTCTTCTCCCTCTCGGTGACACCGGGAACCTATACTTTCATGGTATCGGTCATGGTACTGTGTATGGTGGTGCTTGGAGGTTTGGGCAACTTCAAGGCTTCCATCCTTGGCGCTTTCATCATTCAGTTCATCAGTTACTTCCCCCAGTTGACCGGTCTGTCCAGCGTCATTCCTCCCCAATTCAAACAGATTCTCTTTGGTTTGATTCTGGTAGTCATGATGATCTGGCGTCCCCAGGGTTTGTTGGGGCGTGAGGATATCCGTTACGGCAACCAAAATGTCGAAAAGCGTGGAGGTGTGCAATGATTCTCTTGGAAACCGAAGGCCTCACACGTGCCTATGGCGGTGTTGTCGCCGTGAACAAGGTCGATTTTCAGGTTGAGAGTGGTCTCATCACCGGTTTGATCGGCCCAAACGGGGCTGGGAAAACTACGCTCTTCAACAATATGACCGGGCTGGATACTCCTTCGTCGGGGAGGGTGTTCTTCAATAAGAAAGAAATCACCGGCTATCCGGCCCACACCATCTGCAGGATGGGTATCGCCAGAACCTTTCAGAACATACGTTTGTTCAAGGATTTGACGGTGGTGGAGAATGTCATGATCGGCAGGCATTTCAAAACCGGGAAGGACCAGACCAAAGGTCGTTTCCTCAATGCCTTGAACAGCTACATCTTTCTGAAGCAGGAAGAGGGTCAGATCTATGGAAAAGCGCTTGAATGGCTGGACTTCTTCGGCATGCATTCCATGAAGGATGAGTTGGCAAAAAACCTTCCGTACGGAAGGCAAAGGGAACTGGAAATCGCCCGTGCCTTGGCCACTGATCCCAAACTCCTCTTTCTGGATGAACCGGCAGCTGGCATGAATCCGCAGGAGACCGACCATCTGATGCAGATCATCCGGAAAATCCGGGATCTGGGAATCACGGTTGTGTTGATTGAGCATGACATGAAGCTTGTCATGAATATCTGCGATACGATCACCGTCCTCAACTATGGACAGAAGCTTGCCCAGGGGACTCCCCATGAGATCAAGCACAATCCCAACGTGATCGAAGCCTATCTTGGGAAGGAAGAAGAATGAAAGAGTTGCTCACCATTGATGATATCTCCGTTTCCTATGGAAACATCAAGGCTCTGCAGCACGTCAGCATGCACGTCAACCAAGGTGACATTGTCTGTCTGATCGGTGCCAACGGCAGTGGAAAGAGTACCCTTTTAAAGGCAATCGTCGGGCAGGAACCGCTGGTCACCGGTTCGATCACCTTTGATGGGGAAGAAATCTGTAAAGCCAAGGCCGATGTGCCCAAACATGGAAAGCACGCCCGGTATCTGACCACCGACCTTATCGCGGCAAAAGGCATAGCCTTGGTGCCGGAGGGACGGAGAGTCTTCGCTGATATGACCGTCGAGGAAAATCTAGATATGGGAGCTTTCCTGGTTCGCGACGAGAACATCATCAACGACCGCAAGGAAGCCATGTATGATTTTTTCCCCATTCTGGGGGCAAGGCGACGGCAAAAGACCCGTTCTCTCAGTGGGGGAGAACAGCAAATGATGGCCATTGCACGTGCTTTGATGAGTGGTCCACGACTGATCCTGCTCGATGAGCCGGGACTCGGTTTGGCCCCATTGGTAATCGCCGACATCTTCGAGAAGATCGCAGTGATCAACCAGCAGGACAAGGTGACGGTATTCTTGGTTGAGCAGAATGCCCGCATGGCTTTGAAGGCTTCGACCGAGGGGTATGTCATGGAAAACGGCAAGATTGTCCTGCATGACGCCTCCTCCGCATTGCTGGAGAATGAAAAGGTTCGCGCTGCGTATCTCGGCGAATAATGACTGGAAAATACCGCAGGCTTGAATTATAGTGTTCTTAGATGGTAGGTAGGAGATCCATATGATTATCGAACGAAGAATGACGCGCAATCCTGTTACGGCCACTCCTGATATGTCCATAGCGGAAGCATCCGCGTTGATGAAGCAGGAAAAGGTCCATCGCCTTCCTGTCCTCGACAAGGACAAAAAGCTTGTGGGAATCATCACCGAGAAGGATATCCTGTACGCCACACCTTCTCCGGCAAGCAGCCTTTCGATTCATGAGATGGCCTATCTATTGAGCAAGCTTACCGTAAAGAAGCTGATGAGCAAGAACGTGGTTACCATCACCAAGGATACGACTGTGGAAGAGGCTGCACGCATGATGGTCGACCAGGATCTGTCCAGCCTTCCGGTTCTCGAAGGGGACCGCTTGATCGGCATCGTGACCAAGAGTGACATGTTCAAGATTCTGCTTGAGCTGTTTGGTGCAAGGCATTTCGGGGTCCGGGTATCATTCATCGTCGAAGACAAGCCGGGGACGATCGCCAAGATAAGCCAGGCATTGAGCGAGCAGGGCATAGACATCATCACCTTCGGTACCTTCATGGGCACCGATCCGAGCAATGCAATCTGCACCATAAAGGTTCAGGGAGCGCCGATCAGCAAGGTGGTGGAAATCATCAAACCCTTCGTTTCCCAGTTGCTCGATGTTAGGGAGGTTTGAGTGTCTAAGAAGAAAAAGAAGACCTCTGACGAACACAAGGCGGCTGGAAACAGCCGTCTTGTAGTTGAATCAGATGCATATCGGCCGTTTGAGGATATCAAACAAGTCAAACCGAAGGTCCTCAAGAAAACTCAACCGACAGCTGTGGTGAAGTCGGCTTCCGAGCGCAAGGACCCGATCGTACTCGGATACGACCCGAAGGCGAACTTTGGTGATATTCTTTCCAGTTGGGAAGCCACCGGGGAGCTTGGCGGCGTCACCAAGCGGATGAAGAGCTACAGCAAGGTGCAGGTGGAAAAGAGCTTTGGGGAAATCCTTTCTGCTTGGGAGGGAGAGAAGGCTGAGAAACGGCAACAGGCCGAGAAGAGCGTTGATCCAATCAAGAAGAGTAAGGCATATACCCCGAAGCAGGACTTCGGCTCCCTTTTGGACCAATTCGAGGGACATGAGTCAGGCAGGCAACCCAAAGGGAATGCGATGTCCCCTCGTATCAAGATCAAGGATGATGCACCGATCAAGCCTACCGCGGAAATCGAACAGGCTTTGGAAGAGAAGGATGAACTTGATGGTGAACGGGAGCGGCCGGTCAGTTGGTCATTCGCCGATACCTATCGGGCGTGGAATGCCGCAAAGGATGAAGATGCCGCCATTAAAAAGGCTCGAGCTGAGAAGCACGAGAAAGAAGAGGCGGAGCTTACCATTTCCCAGCTCAGAGCACTTGAACCGCAGAAAACCTTGGATCTGCATGGCATGACCGTACTTGAAGCAGAGAAAGCCTGTGCGGACTTCTTGCGAGCAGCGAAGGACGATAGACTTCTCAAAATTGCCATCATCACCGGTAAAGGGCTCCATAACGACAAGGGCTATTCGTTGCTCAAGGAAGCTGCCTTATCCCAAATTCGGATCAGCAATGTGGTACGCGAAGCCTATACCCCCAAAGCGATGCATGGGGGGAGCGGAGTGATCTGGATAGTGTTGAAACAAAGTTGAGGGCATAAAACAGGCCGGTGATCCGGCCTGTTTCGGTTTCCTTAGCGTTCCCGGTAAATGATGCGACCCTTGGTCAGATCATACGGGGAAAGTGCCACACGCACTGTGTCGCCAGGAACAATCCTGATATAGTGCTTGCGCATTTTGCCCGAAAGATGGGCTAGGATAACATGTTGGTTCTGAAGTTCCACACGGAACATCGTATTCGGAAGAGCCTCACGTACGACTCCTTCGACTTCAATTGCTTCTTCTTTGGCCACAAATCCTCCAAATATCTGCTTAAAAGCTAGGAAATTATATGCACTACTCCCAGCTCTGTCAACCTAGGTCTATTTGATAAAAATATCCCAATATCCCTTGGTAAAGAGACCGATGATGATCGCCGGAAGGATGAATTTGAAGTAGAAACGCAATCCATGAGGGAATTTCAGACCTTCACCACTGTTGGCTTCATCAAGAAAAGCGTTCCATCCCCAACCATATTTCCAAGTACAGTAGAGAGTAAATATCAAAGAACCCAAGGGTAGCAAGGTAGAGCTGACAATGAAGTCCTCAAGATCCAAGACACCGGTGCCCGCACCGAATGGCTGGAACGAGGAAAGCACGTTGAATCCCAAAAGACAGGGAAGACTCAAGAGAAAAATTGCGATCGCATTATACAACGTCGCTTTTTTCCGACTGACACCTTTGGTATCAATCCAGAAACTGATGATGTTCTCGAATACGGCGATCAAGGTGGAGAGTGCGGCAAAACTCATGAACAGGAAAAACAGGGAACCCCAGAAACGCCCTCCGGCCATCTGTTCAAAGATGTTGGGAAGGGTGATGAAGATCAGGGAAGGACCAGCATCGGGTTGGATGTTGAACGCGAATGCAGCAGGGAATATGATCAAACCACTGGCGAGGGCGACGAAGGTGTCGAGCGAGATGATGCGGACCGCTTCTCCGGTGAGCCGATGCTCCTTGCCGATATACGAACCGAAAATAGCAATGCTGCCGATGCCCAGACTCAAGGTGAAGAAGGCTTGTCCCATTGCTGCATAAATTGCTTCAAACAATCCGTTTTCGGCCATGCGGGAGAAATCAGGGATAAGATAGAACCGAAGCCCCTCTGCTCCTCCTTTCAGGCTCAAACTGTTTGCGGCGAGCACCAACATCAAAGCCAGCAAGCCGATCATCATGTATTTGGTGATTTTCTCCACACCGCTCTGCAATCCTCTGGCAACAGGCAGGAAGCCGAGGATGACGGCCAAAAGCATCCAGAAGGTCATGCCCAGCGGGTTTCCCAACATCGAGGAAAAGAAGGAAGATACAGCTTGTGCATCACGTCCACTGAAATCCCCTTTGAGCATATGAAAGAAGTATGAGAACAACCAGCCGGAAATAGTGGTGTAGAACATCATCAAAACATAGTTTCCGACGATGGCAAATTTTCCATAGACCGGCCATCCTTTCTTTTTCGGTGTAAGCGTCTGAAACGCCAGGCCGATGTTTTTCTTGCTCGCCCGTCCGATCGACAATTCCATGACCATGACAGGAAGGCCGAGGATGACCAAAAAGAGCACATAGATCAATACGAAGGCAGCACCGCCATAGCGTCCTGTGATGTAGGGAAAACGCCAGACGTTTCCCAGACCGATGGCACAGCCGGCGGAAAGCAGGATGAAACCGAGTCGGCTGGCCAATGTTTCGCGGGTGGTTGATTGATTCATATAGTGATAATCTCTCTCTTTGCATGGAATGGTAATATGTTGCCTTATAAGACAACCGGAACATTGTAAAGGGATATAAAAGAAAAATGCAACAGATTTGTGCAAAAACTGCCGGATGCGTTGACAGAGGAGCCGTGCAAGGGCAAGATACCTACTAAGAAAGCATGCAAGAGGTGAGATAGATGGCCAGTTCAAAAGCATTGCAAGCGTATTTGGCTCAGACCAAAGAAGTAAATGAGGCAATGGTTGCCTACACGGCAGCCCTTGGGCACATTGCAGACGTGGATTCGATGATAGCTGCACGGATCGTACACGAATTGCACGACCAACGGACCCACCTGAAGTTGATCGCCAGTGAGAACTTCTCCTCAATTGCCAGCCAATTGGCCATGGGAAACCTGCTTACCGACAAGTACAGCGAAGGGTATGCCTACCACCGCTTCTATGCTGGCTGTGACAACGTCGATGCGATTGAGGCCGCCGCTTGTGAGTATGCTTGCAAGCTGTTTGGTGCCGAACATGCATATGTGCAGCCCCATAGTGGTGCTGATGCAAACCTGGTGGCGTATTGGGCCATTCTGAATGCCCGGATCCAGGTACCCACCTTAGCAGAACTCAACGTCACCAATCCCAGCGAAATGTCCAGGGAAATGTGGAATACCGTCCGCCAAAAATTGGGCAACCAGCGGTTGCTCGGTCTGGATTATTATTCGGGCGGGCATTTGACGCACGGCTACCGCCAGAATGTATCCGCACAGATGTTCGATGCCTACAGCTATGCTGTGGATGAGAAGACCGGACTGCTTGATTATGATTCTATCGAGAATTTGGCAAATGAAATCAAACCCTTGATCCTGCTTGCCGGGTACAGTGCCTATCCACGCAAGATCGATTTCAAGCGGATGGCGGAAATCGCCCATAACGTAGGAGCGGTGTTCATGGTTGACATGGCGCATTTTGCCGGTTTGGTTGCCGGCAAGGTATTCACCGGCATCTACAATCCGGTACTCTGGGCGGATGTGGTGACAACCACTACGCATAAGACACTGCGTGGTCCCCGCGGCGGCATGGTACTCTGTAAAGAGGAATTTGCCGAGAGTGTGGACAAAGGGTGTCCGTTGGTGATCGGCGGTCCGCTGCCGCATGTCATGGCAGCCAAGGCCATTGCATTCAAAGAGGCGCTTGACCCTGGTTTCTGCACCTATGCTCAGAAAATCGTTGAAAATTCCAATGTTTTGGCAAAAGCATGCCTGGATGCAGGCATTCCGGTTGCGACCGGAGGAACTGACAACCATCTGATGTTGCTTGATGTACGCCCGTTCGGCTTGAACGGCCGTCAGGCTGAAAGTGCACTTCGGGAATGCGGTGTGACGCTCAATAGGAACGCCCTTCCGTTCGATCCGAACGGCCCTTGGTACACCAGCGGACTGAGGATCGGGACTCCTGCAGTAACCACATTGGGCATGGGTGAGCCGGAGATGAAGGAAATCGCTTCCATCATTGCCTTGGTGCTCAGCCACACCAAGCCGGTCATTCTCACCAAAGGGGAGAAGGCCGGTCAGGAAAGCAAGGCGAAGGCGGTTACTGATGCTCAGGCAAAGCAGGAAGCCCAGAGTCGTGTGCTGGCCCTGCTCGATCAGTTCAAGCTCTATCCGGAACTTGATCTCACCTTCCTGCAACAGTACTTTCCTCTCGACAACGAGAGAAGCTGATGATAGCATTAGCGATGGTTGGAGGTTTGTGATGAGCAAGATTTTGCAGGATCTGCGTTATAGCAAAGATCATGAATGGGTTCGTATCGAAGGTGAGAAAGCCTATGTAGGAATCACCGACCACGCCCAACATGAACTCGGGGAAATCGTCTTTGTGGAGTTGCCTCCATTGGGAGAACAGTATGGCAAAGGAGAAGAGGTCTCCACCGTTGAGAGCGTAAAAGCTGCTTCGGCTATCCTCAATCCCATCGCCGGAACCGTACTGGAAGCGAACGAGGAGCTTGATGGTTCCCCGGAATTGGTGAATGAGGATTGTTATGCACATCATTTGTATGTACTGACCTCCTTCAGCCAAGAGGATTATCAAAACCTTTTGGATGCCCAATCCTACCAAGCGTACCTTGAAACACTGTAAAGTATAAAAGCAGACACCGCCGCCAGATCTGGCGGCGGTGTTCTGTCCATGTACGGGAGGAAACTATGGTTTATCCTTATATTCCCCATACCGATGAGGACCGGAAGCATATGCTCAAAGCCATCGGTGTGGATTCACTTGATCAATTGTTTGAGGTTCTGGGAGAGGATCTGCTGCTTGCAGATTCCGTTCCCATCAGCCACGGGAGAACCGAGAATGAAGTGCAGCGGATGATTGATTCCATTGCAGGTCGCAATATGCAGGGTATCCCATTTTTGGGGTGCGGTTGGTATGACCATATCATCCCTTCCACGGTTGAAGCCCTCTCGTCCTTGCCTTCGTTTGTCACCGCCTACACCCCCTATCAAGCCGAGATGAGTCAGGGGCTTTTGCAGGCAATTTATGAATTCCAGAGCATGATTTGTGAAATCACCGGTCTTGATGTCGCCAACGCCTCCTTGTATGACGGGGCAAATGCTGCATCTGAGGCGGCAAACCTGATGGTCGGAGCAAAACGAAAATCTACGACGGTTTTGGTATCTGAGACGGTGCATCCGTTCATTCTCCAGGTATTGGAGACATGGGCGAAAGGTACGGAACGCACGCTCCGCCTTGTTCCGGAAAAAGAAGGGGTTGCCGATCTTCTTGGTATTTCCGAATTACTGGATGAACACTGTGCCGGTCTGATCGTCCAAAGCCCGAACCGGTATGGGTTGCTTGAAGACTATTCCGGTCTTGCCGAGCAACTGCATGCCGAACATTGCCTCTTGGCAATCTACAGCGATCCCTTGTCCTTGGCGATCCAGAAAAGCCAGGCGGAATGGGGCGCTGACATTGCCATCGGCGACACCCAATCGCTTGGGCTCCCCTTGGCCTTTGGTGGTCCTGGTTGCGGCTATATGGCCGTTACACAGGATCTGCTGCGCAAGCTACCGGGAAGGATTGTCGGAGCTACGGTCGATGGGGAAGGCCGAAAGGGCTTTACCCTGACCCTTCAGGCACGTGAGCAGCATATCAAACGGGAACGGGCGACCAGCAATGTATGTTCCAACCAAGCATTGGCTGCCTTGATGACCACCATCCACCTTTCCTCCCTTGGCTGGGATGGTATGGTGGAAGCAGCATCGCAAAGTTATACCAAGGCGCATTACCTTGCCTATCATCTTGCCCAGCTCCCGGGAATGACGCTGATATGGGACAAACCGTTCTGGTGTGAATTTCCCTTGGTATTCTCGGATGCGAAGAAAATGCGCAAATTCATGCAGGAACTGCGTAACGAAGGGATTTTCGCAGGAGTACGTCTCGCTGCCCTGACCCGTCAGGTCAAGGATGAATTGGTCCTGCTGGTGGCGGTGACCGAAAAACGCAGCAGAGAGGAGCTGGAATTGTACCTCGCGGCAGCCAGGAGGGTGATGAAATGAAAGAGCCGTTGTTGATAGACTTGTCCAAACCCGGACGAAAGGCATTCTGCTTTCCCCAATTAGACCTTCCCAGGGGCTTTGACCAAGCACTTCCTTCGCTTCCCGCCGCATTGAGCCGGACAAAACCGGCCCGATTGCCTGAGGTTGCCGAGTTGGATGTGGTGCGGCATTTCACCCGATTATCCAACCTTGTCCATGGGGTGGACAACGGGATGTACCCATTGGGCTCCTGTACCATGAAATACAATCCCAAGCTTTCCGAGCATATCGCCAAAATGGAAGCCTTCACCCAGGTTCATCCACTGCAGGACACCGCAACGGTCCAAGGTTGTCTGTCCGTGATGTACAACCTGCTGGAAGATCTGTCTTCGATTACGGGTATGGCGTGGGGGACATTGCAGCCGTGTGCGGGAGCACATGGTGAGTACACCGGTTTGAAAATGATCCGCTCCTATTTCCAAAGCAAAGGGGAGGGAGAGCGGAACAAGATCTTGATTCCCATCAGCGCCCATGGGACGAATCCAGCCAGCGCTGCGCTCAATGGGTTTGAGGTGGTGAACATTGCCAGCAATGCGGATGGTATGGTGGATCTGGCGGATCTTGAAAGCAAGCTTGACGAGCACACCGCTGCGCTCATGTTGACCAATCCCAATACACTTGGATTGTTTGAGAAGCAAATTCTGCTCATTTCGAACCTGGTGCACCGCAAGGGAGCGATGCTCTACTACGATGGGGCGAATCTAAATGCGATCATGGGCATGGCCACCCCCGGTGATATGGGATTTGATGTGGTGCATCTGAATCTGCACAAAACCTTCTCAACTCCCCATGGCGGAGGAGGTCCGGGCAGTGGGCCGGTGATGGTCAAGGAAAAGCTTCGGCCGTTCCTGCCGAAACCGGATATTGAGCTCTCCGACAGCGGGTATGCCTATCGCTGGGATCTGGAGCATTCCATCGGAAAGGTCAGCTTTTTCTGGGGCAATTTCCTGGTCTTGCTGCGTGCTTATGTGTATATCCTTCGGATGGGCAGCGAAGGGTTGCGTGCCGCGTCGCGTCATGCCGTCCTGAATGCGAATTATCTTGCATCAAGACTGTCACCTGCATTCACAATTCCCTACGGGAAGCGGTGCATGCATGAGTTTGTGATCAGTCTGGAGGATCTGAAGCAAGCGTATGGGGTAACCGCACTCGATTTTGCAAAAGCTCTGATCGATGAGGGGTATCATCCTCCTACGATGTACTTCCCATCGCTGGTATCGGAAGCGTTGATGATCGAACCGACGGAAAGTGAGAGTCTGGAGACCCTGGATGCCTTCGCCGATACCCTTTTGGCTTTGCTTGAACGGGCGAAACAGGATCCCGCTTCCTTCAAGTTGGCTCCCCGGACTACGGTGGTGGGGCGTCTGGACGAAGTGAAGGCGGTGAAGGAACCGAACCTCCGCTACTAGCATCCTCTCGCACTTTTTGCTTGGCAGTCTCTTCATTCCTAGGGTATCCTAGAGATATGAAGAGACTACTGATACAAAACGGACTTCTCGTTGATACCGAATGGACCAGGCATGCAGACATCTTGGTGGAAGATTCGAAGATAGTGCGTATCGCTGCATCGATCGAAGCACAAGAGATTCCCGAGAATACGGAAATCGTGCATGCCGAAGGGCTGTGCGTACTGCCCGGGATCATCGATGCCCATACCCATTACCACTTGATAAGCAGAGGTACCGTGACAGCCGACTCGTTCGAGGAAGGCAGTCGCTGTGCAGCCTTCGGAGGTGTTACGTGTGTCATCGACTTTGCCGATGATGACAAGAGCGGCAACCTTGTGCGCTGCACGAACGAGCGGGTGGCGGCGATGGCAGAGGGAATGGCCGTCGACTTTTCCCTGCACCAGGGCGTATATTCCTATCGTGAGGGTTTGGAGGAAGAACTTGTCGCCCTGAAGCAAGCGGGTGTGAAGGTGATCAAGTTGTTCACCACGTACAAGAATGTAGGGTACATGATCGAGAATCCCAAGGAATTGAAAGCGCTTTTCTCCTTGTGCAAGAAACTTGACATCATGGTAAGCGTGCATTGTGAGGATGATGCAACCATCCAGAAGATCGACCAGTCGTACGAAGGAGCATATACTCCGGCAGCCCATGCCCTGCTCCGACCGAGCGAAGTGGAAGCTCGCGGCATCGATACGGTTGGCAGGATTGCCTTGGAACTGGATATGAGCCTGTATGTGGTGCATCTGTCCAGCAAGGCTGGGTTGCAGAAGGTCAGGGAACTCAGGGCTAAGGGCCTGCGGGTCATTGTAGAGACCACCCCGCACTATCTGTTCCTGAACAAGGAAAAGCTTGAGGGACCGGATGGTCCGTTGTATGTTATGACCCCTCCGCTGAGAAGCGAGGAAGACAACGAGGCTTTGCAGGAGGCGGTGCTCAACGGGGAAGTGCAGGTCATTGCGACCGACCACTGTTCCTTCACCCGCGAGCAGAAGCTTTCCAGCAATGACTGCCGTACGATTTTCCCCGGGATTCCTGGAACTGAGGAATTGTTGAGCCTTGTCTATTCCTTCGCCGCAAACAGCGGTCGGATCGGAATCCAGCAGGTGGTGAATCTGCTGTCCACCGCTCCGGCGAAAGCTTTCGGTCTGTATCCCCGCAAGGGTTCGATCCGCGTAGGCAGTGATGCCGACCTGGTTCTTTTCGATCCCGATGAGGCATGGACGATCAGCAAGGATACCATCCACAGTGCAAGTGGGTACACGCCCTATGAAGGCATGCAGGTCATCGGGAAACCGGTGATGACCTACCTTCGCGGGCGGTTGATCATGGGGGACAACATGTATCTGGGAATTCCCGGAAATGGGGAGTTCATACCGCAGCATGATGTGGGACGCGGCAAAACCATCATGCACTGAAGTATGTGCTGAACAGGACGCAACGGCAGCCGAGTGCTGCCGTTTTGTGTCATTTGGGAGTGTATGTCGGAGAATTGTCACACACAGCTGAATTCACTACACTACCGGAGAGGAGCTGAAATGATCGAAGGAATACTATTTGATATGGATGGGGTTCTCATCGACTCAGAGCCTGTTATTCTCCATGCAGCAATGTCGTACTTCTCAGATTTAGGGGTACAGGTACAACCGGAGGATTTTACTCCATTCATCGGGGCCGGTGACAAACGCTTTTTATGCGGCGTTGCAGAGAAATATGGCTTGTCGATTGATTTCGAGCAGGCCAGGCATACATTGTTCGCCTATTATGACCAATATGCCCAGGACCGAGGTCCCATGCCCGGTGTACATCGTTTTCTTACCAACGCAAGAAAAGCAGGGTTGAAGCTTGCCCTTGCCACCAGTGCCGCGAAGATGAAGGCCGAGATGAACCTGAAGGCCATCGGCCTTACTGAGGCTGATTTCGATGAGGTGGTCACCGGTGACCGCATCAGACGCAACAAGCCGAATCCGGATATCTATCAGCTGTCCGCCCTGAACATGGGGCTTCCTACCGACCAATGTCTGGTCATTGAGGATGCCATCAACGGCATACGTGCGGGAAAAGCGGCTGGATGCGAAGTATGCGCAGTCCAGACCACCTTCAACGTTTCCGAGCTTGCCGAAGCAGGAGCCGATTACATTCTCTCCTCGCTCGATGCCTTCGAGGATTTTTCCACGCTCAAGCAGTTCAATTCCTTGCTTGCATCCCTCAAGGGAAGCGATGAGCGAACGGTCTTTGGTGCCAACAAAGTCTTGGTTGCCGCTTCTCCGTTGATGGGAGAGGAACAATTGCTCGCCATTGCCGTAGAAGAGGCGTATGAGACCCGTAAGCATGCCTACACCCCCTACTCCGAGTATAAAGTCGGGGCGAGTGTCGTCAGTAGTGCCACCAACCGGGTATACAGTGGATGCAATGTGGAAAATTCCAGCTATGGGGCGACCATCTGTGCGGAACGGAATGCGGTGTTGCATGCAATTGCCGCTGAAGGTGCGTTGGGAGTCTCGAAAGTGGTGGTGGTCAGCGAAGATGCTCCTCCGGCTCCTCCTTGCGCCCAGTGCCTGCAGGTGCTTGCTGAATTCAGCCGACCGGAAACGGAAATCCATCTGGTTGACGTGGCCTATGCTGAAGGCAGGGGAGGTGTTCATCAGGTGTATCGGTTTGCCGACCTGTTGCCGCATCCATTCATTTTCCCGAGCATGAGGTCATGATGAGACGATTTCTCTTACTCTGTTCGCTTGGAATCGTGCTTTTGTTCAGCTCTTGTACCAACACAAGGCAAATGCTCGACCCGTATGTATTGGATTCGCAGATTCCTCTGAATGAAAAGTATGCTGCATTCTCCATTCCTGAAGTACAAATCAGCACTCCTGTCGTCTACCAAGACGGCAAGGCTTGGCGTGATCGGATCAAGGAATTGGTGGAGGGAGCACAGGACTACATCATCACCTCCTCATTTCTCGCTTCCAGTTCAGCCGAACTTGAGGATTTGTATGCAGCCATCGTGCAAAAGGCAAAAAGCGGGGTCCGGGTGTATTTTGTCGTTGATGGTATCGGTGCCTTCGATATGACCGATACCCGTTACCATTTGATTCCCCTCAATTTTCTACGGGACAGCGGGGTCCATATTTTGGAATTCAACCCGATGTCCGGCACCCGATTGATCAGTACAGTGGGTCTGGCCGTGCGGGATCATCGTAAATTCGTCATCGTGGATGGCAAACATCTGGCTGTAGGAGGGATGAATCTCAACTATATCTCCATCGGAGCGACCGATGACCAATTGCAGCGGGACAGCATGTATGAGTTTTATTCCCCGCAGCTTTGTACCATCATGCTCGATCATTTTGTGCCCTGGTGGAACGACCGAAGTTGGGAGACGGTGCGCCGGGAGGATTTTTCCGTCGACCAGACCACGCTTGATGGATTGGATACCTATACCGCTTGGTACGTCGACCAACATCCCGATTCAAAAAAGCTGAGCCAACTGTACGGGACGATGATTGCTCAGGCGAAGACAAGCATCGAAGTACTTCCGTTCCTTCCGTTCTTTGATGATTCCATGCTCGAGGCGTTCCGCAAGGCAAGTGAACGCGGAGTGAAGATCAAGATGGTCATTCCGTTCGATAAGCGGGAAACCAACCGAAAGGGAATTGAATACATGACCAAGCAATTGTTGACCATGGGCATCGATCTACGGGTGGAGAGCGAGAAAGTCCGGTCATTGGGCTTGCTGCATGAGAAACTGATGATCATCGATGACCGCTATGTGCTCGTAGGGTCGACGAATGTGAATTACCGTTCATTCAATCTGGCCTATGAGACTTCGCTGCTTATTGACGATGCCGCCCTTGCCCTCCAGCTGAAGGACCATTTTGCCGCATTGTACGAAAATACGATTCCCATTACCGAGGATATGGCCGATTCCTGGCACACCATTGATGCACTGCCCCGGTATCTCTTCGGGTTCTTTGGAGGTTGAGCATGAAACGAATGGTTGTTTTTTCCTGTGCCCTGATGATCGTGCTCAACATGCTCGGTGCACGTACCCTTGGCTACGGGGCAGGATGGTATGGGCAATCGGTTGAGGAAAGCCAAGGGAGGGTATCGAGCGGAACCGAGCTGTCGTTTGTCTACAAGCCTTGGTACCTGCCATTTGGCAACCCTTCCTTGACCGCAAAGGTTGCCGTGGGAACCGACCAGAACGGAGATTGGGTGGTTCCGTATCTCGAATGCGGAATAAATGTGGATATACTACGAACCATCAAGCATCCGTTCAACTCCATCAGCCAGAACGTCATCGCCTATACCCCGATGATAAGCATGGCGTATCAGTATGATCCGATGCGCCACATGACTTTGGTTTCGTTCTCAGCCAGTCCCTTCAAGTTGAGCGCCAAGGACTTTTGGTATGAATTCCTTGTTCCCTTCGTGGTCTATGACCCAGCCGACATGACCATGGACAGTTGGGGGATCAACCTCATCCGATATACCTTTTTATTCAAGTAGGTCCGTATGCAGAAGAAGTTGTCGTTGTGTGTTCTGGTCATATTGCTTTCCCTGCCTGTGTTCGCCGGGTATTTTGATTTGGCTTTTACCCTGGGGGGGGACGCGCACCTGTATGAGAGATCGCTTGACCCAAGCAGGATGAAACTGGCCACCGGCCTTTCGCTGGGATTAACCGACACCTGGGAATTGGATGCACAACTCGATACCCAGCTCATTCCCTCCTTGTTCGGAGATGCTTCGCTGTCGATCGTTGCACGGAAAGCTTTGTTGGGCCAGCGTTCCACGGCAACCAACGTAGCCGGGGTTGGGATCAACACCTTATTGGGAGCGGGACTCATGTTTTCCCCATACCGGATGGATGGGGCCTTTGGATTGTCCCACCTGCTTCTCTCCCTTACCCCGTTGACGGTAGGGACTCCGGTTGCAGGCAAGCGCGAGCGTCTGTTCACCCTGAATCTTGCCTACAACCTGGAAACACATCAAGTCAGTCTTCTCTTCGATGTGATTCTTTTCGATTTCTACGCTGTGGGGACGTATCGGGATTATCGTTAGCAGCTGTGCTCGAGGGCCATTATCTTATCGACACGCCGTTGGTGCCTGTCCCCTTCGAACTTGGCATCCATGAATGCCTCAAGCATGTCCACAGGATCCTCTGTATAGTCGATCCTTCCACCGAAGGCAATGAAATTTGCATTGTTGTGCCGACGTGCCATGCCGGCGGCATAGCTGTTCTGCGGCAAGGCGCAACGGATGCCTTCAATCTTGTTCGCACTGATGGAGATCCCGATTCCGGTACCGCAGAGTACGATGCCGAACTCATAGCCTCCCTTTTTGTATTCCAGGCAGGCTGCCTGTGCTTGGTCGGGATAATCAACCGATTCATTGGTAAACACCCCAAGATGGTTCACCTCATATCCGATTTTCTGCAGATATTCTTTCAAAGTGGCGGCCAATTCCACGGCCCCATGGTCGTTCGCAAGTACTACCTTAGGCATTTGTGTTTCCTCCGTACGTTGATGGTACCCGATTTGTCACACTCTGCCTAGCAGATCCGAGTTGCCAGCAATCGTCAACTGGAGTAGAATGGGGCATCCGAAGGAGTATGCAGTGGCTGAGATCTATGTGAGCGGGCATCGTAATCCTGATATGGATAGCATCTGTGCTGCATATTGCTATGCCTATCTGAAGAACAAGCTGGATCCTACGAATACCTATCTTCCGGTACGGTGCGGGAATCTCAACGATGCCACCAAGGCGCAATTCGAACGACTTGGTATCTCCCCACCCCCTTTCATCAAGGATGTACGGACAAAAGTGATGAGTGTCACCCGTACAACACAGGACGTGGTGCAAACCGTCGATCCGGTATACAAACTAGTCTCCTTCTACGGTTCTTCCAACAGATCCTCGGTCGTACCGGTCATGGAAGGCCAGCGATACCGCGGGTTGCTCAGCGTCGATGAAGTCAGTAGTTTCATCCTCAAGGAAAACAGCGGCAAACGTCCGGTATACCATTTTGTAGCGGAGAATTTTCCCAAGGTGTTGAAGGGCTCATTCCTGCAGAAAGGAAGCCGGACCACTTTCGATGCTCCGATCATGGTTGGTGCCATGCGGTATGTGATCTTCTGCAAACATATGGATGCTTTGGAAGGAAGCCCTCCCATTCTGGTGGTCGGAGACAGGGAAGATCACATTCGAAAAGCCATCGAACTGCAGATTCCGGCTATCATTTTGACAGGGATTGAGGATCAAGTCAGTGCAAAAGTGGACTGGGAATCGTATGAAGGGGTGGTGTTTGTCAGTCAGCATGACACTGCCGAGACGTTGCGCCTGCTGCGATTGTGTGTCCCTGTCGTCCAGCTGATGCTCCAGGACCCGCCGATTTTGCAATCGGACTGTTTGTTCGATGAGGCAAGGGATATCCTCGCTGACAGTGAATTCCGGGGTCTTCCGGTCTTCACCGGGAATCAGTATACCGGATTCGTGACCAGGCGCTGTTTTCTGGAGAAACCGAAGACCAAGCTGATCATGGTGGACCACAATGAGAGCGAACAGGGGGTTCCTGGCATCGATGAGGCGGAGGTTGTTGAAATAATCGACCACCATCGTCTCGGTGCGGCAAAGACCAGAAATCCGATCTTCATCTGTTGCGAACCCCTTGGTTCGACGTGTACGATCATCTATAAATTGTTCGTCCGCAATCAGGTAGAGGTTCCCGCACATCTTGCGAAGGTGCTGCTCAGCGGCATCATCAGTGATACCATCATGCTCAAGAGTCCGACCACCACGTTTGAGGATTATACTGCCGTGCAGGATCTTCTGCAGTTGGGGAATGTCGCAGACATGCGAAAATTCGGAGAGACGATGTTCCAAAGCGGGGCTTCGCTTGCCAAGGAAGATCCGCGGAAGATGTTGGAAGCCGACTTCAAGCAATACAAGGAACTCGGGGTGACGTTCGGTATCGGGCAGTGTGAAGTCACCACATTGACCGATGTCGACGACTACAAGACTGCATACCTCACCGAGTTGGAGAAGGTCAGACAAACCCATGCATTGGATTGGGCGATGTTCCTGATCACTGATGTCGTTCGGGAAAACAGCGTTCTGCTGATGACCAGTATGCCGCTCTTTGAGCGGAAATTGGCGTATGAGAAAGATGGGGACGGCAAGTTCTGGCTGCCGGGGGTATTGTCACGAAAGAAACAATTGTTGCCTGAAATCCTGCGTGTACTGGAAGAATAGCCCTATTTGATTTCTGCAATGGTGTTGATGCTGGGTATGGTCTTCAGATTCTTGATGATTTTCTTGAAGTCCTCTTCCCGTTCAACCTCCATGGTGAAGGTTCCCATGAGTTTTCCTTCCTCATCGTCATGCAGCCTCCCTTCGATCAAATGTCCCTTATACTTGCGCAGGGCCCCTTCAATTTCTCCGAAGAGATCATAGGTGCGTTTACTCGTCACACTGAAGCGCTTGGTCAGCTTGGGGAATTCCGTTTCCCATTCAACCTCGATGGAGCGGTCGACGATTTCGCTCATATTCTTAAGATTCGGGCAATCGCGCTTATGGACGATGATTCCCCTTCCTCGGCTGATATAGCCGACGATGTCATCCCCTCGCACCGGTGAGCAGCATTGGGCGATATGGATCATCATGTTCTTTTCATCACCGACGCGGAATTTCACCTTCTTTGCGTCAAAAACCTGTCGGACGATGTTCTCATCATCCAAGGGCGGCTGGATGACCTGTTGCGGCTCCGTTTTCACCGGAGGTTCGACGGTTTTGCGTTTTGCGATGATATCCTTGTCAATGAGGATGTTCTCATCGAATTTGTTGAGCCATGCCTTGATTTTCTTGCGTGCGCTGTTTGTCTGGGCATAGCGAAGCCATTGCAGATGCGGCCGTGCATTGGGGCTTGTGAGAATCTCTATGACCTGGGTATTCTTCAACGGTGCATTCAGGGGAATGATCGAGCCATCCGCCTTCGCTCCGGTAGTATGGTTGCCTACCTCCGTGTGAATCTGATAGGCGAAGTCCAAGGCGGTGGCATTCGCCGGCAGTTCCACGATATGGCCTTGGGGGGTGAATACGTAGATGGTGTCCTTCAGCAATTCGCCTTTGATGTCATCCATATAGGATTCACTGGTCTCTATCTCGTTCGACCAGGTTTTCAGCTTGCTGATGATGCGGGAGAACTGTTCATTGTCCATATTGGACCACGCACCGCTCTCACTGCCTGTTTCCGCCTTGTAGGTCCAGTGGGCGGCGACACCGTATTCCGCGGTGAAGTGCATTTCCTTGGTCCGGATTTGGATCTCCAGCAATTTGCCATCCAGCGCCATAACGGTCGTATGGAGGCTTTGGTAGTTGTTCGCTTTGGGCATGGCGATGTAGTCCTTGAAGCGACCCTCGATGGGCGGCCAAAGCCTATGGACAACCCCGAGGATTGTATAGCACTCGGTAACCGTGTTGCACAGAATGCGCACCCCAAGGATATCGAAGATTTCGTCGATTTCCTTTTTACGCTTCTTCATCTTCATATAGATCGAATAGGTATGCTTCGCCCTGCTGGTCACCAACACGTCGCTGAGCTGGGCATCGCCGCATGCACGGTAGATGGATTTCTCGATCCTGCTCAAATATGCTTTCTGTTCGCTTTTCTTGCTTAACAAGTATTCCTGGATGTAGTTGAAGGTATCGGGTTTGAGAACCTTCAGACTCAAGTCCTCCAACTCATCCTTCAGCCATGAGATACCCAGCCGGTCGGCGAGCGGGGCAAAAATGTCCAGGGTGTCCCCGGCTATTTCCCGGGCGCGCTCCGGGTTCAGGTGCTGGATAGTACGCATGTTGTGCAGCTTGTCGGCGAGTTTGATGATGATGACCCTGATGTCCTTGCTCATGGCGAAGAACATCTTTCTGATCGTCTCCGCTTCCTGCAGGCTTTTGTTCATCGTCTTGAGATTTGCTATCTTGGTTTCGCCTTCCACCATGTCGGCGACGCTGTTCCCAAAGAAATTGGCCAATTCCTCATGCGTCGTATCCGTATCTTCCAGCGTGTCATGCAACAATCCGGCGCAGATCGTGTCGGCATCCATCTTGAGCTGAATAAGGATTTCACCGACGGCAAGCGGGTGGATGAGGTACGGCTCCCCGCTGGCACGCTTCTGGTTCTCATGCTTGCTGGCGGCAAAACTGGCGGCGGCAAGTATTTTCTCTTGGTCGGCCTTGGGATATTTGTTTGCTTTCTGGATGAACCGTTCGATCAGTTGTTCGTACATGTGTGCACCCCCCAGACAACCCTGTCCAATCCCGCCAAATCCTGTTCAATGGTTACAGACCCAAATTGGTGTGCAACCAGCATAGCCGCAACCTGCTTGGCCTGTCGATAGTCACACTCCAAAAAGAGTGCCCCTCCGTTTCTGAGATATCGAGTACTTTGCGCAACCAGCGTTCTGATCAGATCCAACCCGTCACTCCCAAACCCATCCAAGGCGAGCCTGGGTTCCCAGGACACCTCCTTGCTTACTTGCTCGCACCAGGTTGCATTCAGATACGGAGGGTTGCTGACGATGATGCCGTAGGTTTGTGCTGCATGTGCCAAAAGATCATCTTCCACCAACGGCAGGCTGTGCCCCAACAGGGCTCTTGCATTCGAGTCGGCAACCTGCAAGGCGTCGTTGCTGATGTCACTGAGGGTCACCTCTACGTCCAGCTCCAATGCCAAGGTAATCCCGATGGCCCCACTTCCGGTACAGACATCGATGATCGGGAGAAGAGAAGCGCGGTCTTTGGTATGGGCGAACGCAAGTACAGCCTCGATAAGTGTTTCCGTATCGGGACGGGGGATCAAAACCCGTTCATCCACCGCGAACGGCCTGCCGAAGAATTCCTTCTCCTTGAGTATGTATGCCATCGGTTTGTGCGCAAGGCGTTGGGAACGCAGGACGGAGAGATTTGCCAGCTCTTGCTCGGAGAGAGTGTGATCATGGGCGATCAACTGCTGAATCTGATCCATGCCGGTGGCCTTCTGTAACAAAAGACGGGCGTCAAGATCGGCACTTTCGTCCAATTTGGCTTGCTTGAGCAGGCGTACGGTTTCCGCCTTCCATTGCACAATCGTCACTGGTTAGGATTCCTTCAGGGCAGCCTCGCCGGCGGCTATCTTCAATGCCTCCACCACCTCGTCAAGCTGTCCGGCAAGAATCAATTCCAACTTGTACAAAGTCAGATTGATCCTATGGTCGGTCAAACGGTTTTGCGGAAAATTGTAGGTACGGATGCGTTCACTGCGGTCGCCTGAGCCAACCTGGCTTTTGCGAGCCTGTGCCCGTTCCTTTTGCTTTTTCTCTTCCTCCAGATCATACAAGCGTGAACGCAGAACCCGCAGGGCCTTCGCACGGTTCTTGATCTGGCTTTTCTCATCCTGGCAGATGACGACGAGGCCGGTTGGAAGGTGGGTCAGCCTGACTGCACTGTCAGTGGTGTTGACGCATTGGCCACCCGGACCACCGGCGCGCATGACGTCGACTTTCAAATCTTCCTGACGGATCTCGATATCGGTTTCCTCCGCTTCGGGCAGTACCGCCACGGTCACCGCACTGGTATGGATGCGTCCACCGCTCTCGGTTTCCGGCACCCTCTGTACCCGATGCACCCCGCTTTCCCAGCGAAGCGAACCATATACGTCTTTTCCGCTGATGGATACGACCAACTCCTTATATCCCCCGATGCCGGTCTCATTGGTGGAGAGAATTTCCATCTTCCACCCCTTTGCATCGGCGAAATGCGAATACATGCGGAATAAATCGGCTGCAAACAGGGCTGCTTCGTCGCCGCCTGTTCCGGCTCGGATCTCCATGATGATATCCTTGCCCTCCAAGGGATCAGGGGGGATGAGCAACAGCTTGGTTTTCTGTTCGCTCTTCTCCAAGGCGGCTTCGAGTTCATGCAATTCCTCACGGGTAAGATCCAACATCTGTGGATCATCCTCTTCCTTCAAGAGCTGCTGGGCATCGGCGATTTGCTTGTTCAGGCTCTGCATGGTTTTCAGTTCATCAATGATCGGTGCAAGATGTGCGCGTTCCTGATTGAGGCTCTTATAGAGCTTCATATCCTGCATTGTCTCTGGACGACTGAGTTTGTCATCTATATCTGCAAGCTGCTTTTCATATTCGGGCAGTTTCTTCAGCATGGGTATCTCCTAACAGCAAAGTATACAAAAGTGCCGCCGCTTTGCATAGCGTTGCTAGATATCCAGTTGTTTGAGTAATACCCGGTTTTCTTCCACTTGTGCAGGACCGAGATGGTTCATCTTCAAAAACAACAATCCCCCCCCGAGAAAGAACAGGGCTGGAATTACCCCCATATGCAGCCGAATTCCGATTCGTGCACGCTCTGTCACCGCATCAGGGTTGAAAGCGGTCAGTTCATGGACGAGGAAGAAGACAACCGCTTGGCTGGCATAGCTGAAGCGCATGAAAAATGCCCGCATACCGAATACCACCCCGTCGTCACGCCTATGTTGTTGGACCACCAGGTTGTCGATCACATCGGCCATGGCAGGACTCATGAAGGTCCAGAATCCTCCGAATCCCAGGCCCCAGAGGGCCATGACAACGATGTATGCGGTAAGGTTGGAAAGGAAGGTCAAGGGGAATGCGAAGAGTGCAAGGAAGAGGGAGCAAATGAAGAGCATTTTCTGGTTGTTCTTCAAATGTTTGGCCACTTGGGTCCAGAGCAGAATTGAAAGCAAGGTGCCGACGAGCATGCCGGCAAAGATCGGGGTAGCTTGGTTGCTTTTCGCCTGGAGTACATATTTGACCACATAGTTGATGCTGGCGGTCATCAACATGCATCCACTCTGATACATAAAGAGCAAGATTACGAAAGCAAGGAGGTCCTTGTTTTTCAAGGCCTTGCGCATCTGGCTGAAAAATGAAGGTGCCTCATGTTGTTGCTGTTGCGCAAACCGCTTGATCATATCCTTTGTCTCAAAGACTCCATACCCGAATAAAACCGAGGAGACCAGACTGACGGCGGCAATGATGAGCGCGCAGGTGAAATAGCTTGCACGATCCCCATAGGAGAAAAACAGGGGAGGGATGATGAATCCACTGGCAATTCCCAGCACGCCGATGCCCGTTCCGATGGCGGCCGTTTCGGTGCGTTCCTTCTGGGAACGGAACTTGTCTGCATAGATGCTTTGGTAATTCACTTCCCACAAGCTGTACAGCCCGTCAAAGAGGCAAATGGTGATGAGCATCCATAAGAACACGGGTACCGGCTGGGTTTTTGCATTCCAACGCTCGGGGACCGAGAAGATCAGGACGAAAGAGACGCTGGAAAACACCAAGCCGAGTATGATCCAAGGGAACCGTCTGCCCAGGAGCTTGGAAAAAGGGGCCCGTTTGTTGGTGATGTATCCGATAACCGGATCATTGACTGCGTTCCATACCGAATACAAAATGGTTGCGATGGCGGCATAGACTGCCGGCAATCCCACTTCGGTCTCATAAAACATGAACACGATGGACCCGAACGCACCGGTGAGGAACTCTGCGATGAACCGCCCCATTCCATAGGAAACCATACTGCCTTTCGTAGCCATACAACACCTTCCTTGCCTTTCACTTATACTGTAGGCAAGGAGGTGTGTCAAAAAGAAATTTGAGGTTTCGGATCCTAATGCTTGTCCGCGGTGAATCGTACGACCATATGCACGACCGCCGGTTGGTTCGATTCGTTGGAAATTGAGTGTTCGACGTCGCAATGGTAGACCAGAAAGTCGCCTTTCTTGATCTCCGCCAGATTCTCCCCGACTTGGACTTTCACCGTACCTTTGACCACGGTAAGGAATTCCTGGGTCCCCGGATAGTGGGGTTCACTGGCCAGCTTGCTGTGAGCCTCGAAGGTCAGCAGGTACATTTCCAGTTCCTCCACCATGTTCAGCGGGCTGAGGATCCGGATCGAAACCCCGTTCTCATGGGTTTCAAGCTTGGGGGCGTCCTCCCCTGCCGGATTGAGGGAAAACACCCGCTTGGGCTGATCATCGGTGTCGAGCAGGTCATTCAGTTCCACATTGAGCCCCCGGGCTATCTTCCATACGGTTGCTACGGTAGGATTGACCTTGTCGGATTCAATCTGGCTGAGCATCGCCTTGGAAACTCCCGAACGTTCGGAGAGTACATTGAGGGTGAGCTTGCGGCTGGTGCGTAGACGTTGGATGTTTTTGCCGATCATCGGAGGGTTTTCCATTTCAGTGCTCCTGCAGGGTAAAAAGTTTGACATAGTGAAATGAGTTTACTATAATGAACATATCCATTGTAAGCTGGGTTGTGTGTCTTGTCAACGCTGGAGGTATTCATGAAGAACATCCTGATCATTGGTTCATTGGGCCAACTGGGCTCGGAAATCGCCCTTGAATTACGTAAGCGCTATGGTGCGGACAACGTGGTGTTGACCGACATCCGTGATGATGTGAACCGACCGTTGGTGGAAGGCGGTCCTTTTTACAAAGTCGATGCACGCGATGGGGATGCAGTGGAAAAAATTGTACATGACCATCAGATCGACACCATCTATCACTTGGCAGCCATTCTCTCGGCACGGGCGGAGAAGGACCCTCTGCAAGCCTGGAATCTGAACATGGGCGGATTGATCACTTCACTGGAAGTAGCCCGAAGGCATGATTGTTCGGTCTTCACCCCGTCTTCAATCGGGGCGTTCGGACCGACCACCCCCAAGCAATTCACTCCCCAGGATACCATCCAGCGGCCTACCTCCATCTATGGGGTCACCAAGGTTGCAGGAGAGTTGCTTTGCGATTATTATTATCATAAATACGATGTGGACACCCGTGGCATTCGCTTTCCCGGGGTGATCAGCAACTTGACGCCTCCCGGAGGTGGTACCACCGACTATGCGGTGGAGATTTATTATGAAGCGGTGAAGCAGCATCACTATACTTGTTTTTTGAGCGGAGATACCTATCTGGATATGATCTACATGCCGGATGCAGTACAGGCTGCCATCCAGATCATGGAAGCAGATCCTGCTCGGCTGAGGCATCGAAACGCCTTCAATATTGCAGCTATGAGCTTCTGCCCTGAAGAGCAGGCTGCATACATCAGGACCCATATTCCTGATTTCACCATCAGTTATGATATCGATCCGGTAAAGCAGGCCATTGCCGATTCCTGGCCTGACAGCCTGGAGGATTATGCAGCCCGGGTCGAGTGGGATTGGAAACCGAAGTATGATCTTGCCACGATGACCAAGGATATGCTTGAAACCATTCAAAGGAGAGGTGTATGAACCAACAGGTACGTGAACAACTTCAGGCGTTTCTTGCTGAGCAGGAACGAGCCGGGCTTTTGAAACGGGAACGGATTTTGAGCAGTCCCCAGAGCAGCCGAATTGAAGTGGGCTCGCAAAAGGTCCTGAATTTCTGTGCAAACAACTATCTGGGACTTTCCGACAACCAACAAGTGATCCAGGCAGCCAAGGATGCGATGGATACGTGGGGGTATGGACTCTCATCGGTACGTTTCATTTGCGGAACGCAGGAAATCCACAAGGAGTTGGAGCGCAGGATCAGCTCGTTTCTCCAGACCGATGACACCATATTGTTCTCTTCCTGCTTTGACGCCAACGGCGCTTTGTTCGAACCCCTGCTGGGCGAGTCGGATGCGGTGATCAGCGATGAACTGAATCATGCATCGATCATCGACGGCATCAGGTTGTGCAAGGCTCAGCGTCTGCGCTACAAGCACAGCGACATGGAAAGTTTGAAACACTGCCTGGAGGAAAGCCAAGGGTGCGGACGCCGGCTCATCGCCACTGACGGGGTGTTCTCCATGGATGGGGATGTTGCCAAGCTCAAGGAGATTTGCGCCTTGGCCGAGCAGTACGATGCTTTGGTCATGGTTGATGATTCCCATGCCACCGGCTACCTCGGGCCTACGGGGCGGGGTACGGTGGAGTTGTGCGGAGTGCAGGGGAAAGTCGATCTGATCACCACAACCTTCGGAAAAGCTTGTGGGGGAGCAAGCGGCGGCTGTATTTCCGGCTCACAGCTTTTGATCGACCTATACCGGCAACGCGCACGGCCTTACCTCTTTTCCAATACGCTTGCTCCGGCGATTTGCGGTGGTACCTTGAAGGTACTCGACCTCCTGGAGGCAGGCAACCCGTACAAGGAACAGACCATGTACAACGCCCGCCTGTTCCGCAAGTCCATGGAAGAAGCAGGATTCGACTTGGTTCCCGGTGAAACGGCGATAGTCCCGGTTATGATCTATGACGAGCCGAAGGCTGTGGCTCTGGCGGACCGCTTGCTGCAATTGGGAATCTATGTCATCGGATTCTGTTTTCCGGTGGTACCCAAAGGCAAGGCCCGCATCCGGGTGCAACTGTCTGCCACGCATACGCCGCAAGATATCCAGATTGCGGTTGATGCGTTCAAGACGGCAGCGATGGAGATGGGCATTCTCTAACCAAAGATGCGTTTCTCCAATTCCTGCCCATACTGCTTCAAGTCGGCAAGCACTCGTTTCTCCTCGGCGGAGATTTCAGTGCTTGCCATTTTTTCTTCAATCTTACGATTGAAGAAATTCCAGTTCATCTTGATGGCTCCCGGTGGATTCAACGTGCGGTTCGCACAGAAACTGCGCCACTTGCGTTTCTGTTCCTCATTGAGGGCCTCACTCCAATTGCGGGCGACATGCCGAAACAGCATGGTGGGAATGCGGTTATCCTCGAAATCGAGATTCAGTGACAATTTCTCCTTCGGTTGTGCCTGACGGATCAGATTGAACCGCTTTTGGTCGGCATCCGGGAAAAACCGGTCATAGAGCATGAAATCAACATCATCCACGCCTTCGAAGGTATCCTGTACATTTCGGGCGATCATCAGCAGCGAAGGATGATCGAGCAATTGCTGATGCCTCAAAAGGGCTAGCTTCTTGTCCAAGCCCAGTTTGATCGCCAATTGGTCGGTGAGTACGTTCAAAGGTGAGACAAAGGGACATTTGTTGATCGAGAGGGTGAACACGCCGTCGATTTTCATCAGTGTTTCGGCTGTGGCGGTCAACAACGGGGTGGTGTCCTTGGAAAGATCGAAGCAGATGATTGCATTGGCATTGCTCTTCATATGGGTGATCGGGGTGACCAACCGCGAACACCCTTCCTGTTTGCTGAAGAATGCAGCGGTATACAGCACCGGATCCCCGAAGGGGGTCTGTACCACCTTTTTGACCTGGGTTTTTATTCTGAGTGTAAAATAGTAATCGTACAGCTTTGGCTGCTTTTCCTTGATCAACCGGGCGATGTTGATGGTAGCCCGTACATCCACCAGCGCGTCATGCGCCCCCACCTGTTCGATATCGTTCGCTTGTGTCAGGGACGTAAGGCGGAAGGTGGGATTTCCCGTCTCTTCCTTGCGTGGCGGCCAGCTGATGCCTTCCGGGCGTAGGTCGTAGGCCGCCCGAACCAGATCGATGATATCCCACCGGCTGCAGTTGTTTTCCCATTCCCTCCTGTAGGGATCGAGAAAGTTCCGATACAAGGCGTTTCGGATGAATTCATCATCGAAACGAATGTTGTTGAAGCCGGCTACGACGGTATTGGGCTTGGAAAACTCTGCATTGATGCGCTCGATCATTTCGCTTTCGCACATTCCCTTGCTGTTGACTTCCTGTGGGGTGATCGAGGTGATGGTGCAGGAAAGCGGGTCGGGCAGATAATCGTCACTGAGCCGACAATAGAGGACGACCGGCTCTCCGATCGGGTTGAGAGCCAGATCGGTGCGCTGTCCTGCGAATTGGGCGATGCGGTCGTACCTGCTGTCCAGGCCGAAGGTTTCCAGGTCATACCAGAAGATGGTGTTTTGCGGTGCACGAGTACTCATGGGTGTGATTGTACCACATTCGACCACTTCTGTCTTTTTTCTTGCCTATGGTTGTTCTCTTTGCAACAGTGAACTAGAATGAAGGATAAGGATGAAAAAGAAAGGTTTCGCCACACTTTTGGTATTGGTTGTTCTCCTCGCTCCTGTCGGTGCCAAAACCCCGACAGCCAATGATGTGACCGTTGCACTCGCTGCAATCACCGATTCAACCATTTGTGCAGTTGCTGCTTTCCTCAATTCGCCGGCCTTGGACCTTCCGGGGAGCTCGCTCCATTTCAAAGCCAACCAAACACTGCCTTCCATCCTGATATTCCAGGACTCCGACATCGGCACCTACCTGGAAGTGTTCCAGAAGACAAAACAAGCAAACCTTTCCTTTTTCGCTTCCTTGTTGGAAGCTGCCAAAGGACCGCTCAACGATGTTGCCATCCAATTCTTGACCGTGCATGACTGGCAGAAGGGACAAGCCATCCTCAAAGGTGCCGCGGTTACCGAGTGGGGGGAAGGGGTAAGTCTTGCAAGTCTGATGACCACCGTCGTGACCACCGGACGCTTTCCTTCGGTGACGGTCTCTGCCGATGTGGTGGTGCAGGGCAAACGGGTCAGTACCCCTGTTCGGGTGGAAGGCACTTTCATGCTACACTCAGACGAAGACGGATATTTTGCGGTAGAACCGCTTACACTGCGAATCAATGGGGAGGGACGGGAGGTCTAGGTCGGCCTTTCGCCCTTCGGTAAGGAGGAATCATGTCCGATATTGTCCAGAAGACCACAACCTTTCTACGGAGTTGGGGGATAGACCCGGACTCTGTTGATATGCATCAGTTGCTCGATACCTTTCTGAGCGAAATGGAAAACGGCTTGGGAGGTCGTGAGAGTTCATTGAAAATGATTCCCACCTACACCGAGGTGATCGGATCCCTGCCTACCGAACAGCCGGTGATCGTCCTGGATGCAGGAGGCACAAACTTCCGCACCTGTCTGGTTACCTTCGACACGCAAGGGAAGGCTCGGATTGAGGACTTCCGGAAGGTCTCGATGCCTGGGGTCAAGCAGGAGGTAAGCGCCGCCCAGTTTTTCAGCGCTTTCGCCGATGAGGTGGAACGGCTGATCGACAAGAGCGATCGCATCGGGTTTTGCTTTTCCTATGCGGCGGCTATCACCTCCGATCACGATGGTATCCCTTTGGTTTTCTCCAAGGAAATCAAAGCCCCCGAAGTCATTGGTAAGCCGGTTGCAGCAAACCTTCTGGATGAGCTGGAGCGACGAGGGCATGATGTTTCAAGAAAGAAGGTTGCGGTCCTCAACGATACCGTGGCAACCTTGCTCGCCGGCCAAAGTGAAGCCAGCGACATTCCCTACAGCGGGTATATCGGATTCATCCTGGGAACCGGAACGAATACCGCCTATGTGGAACAGAACAATGCGATCGGGAAGCTTGGACTATTCGATGGAAGAAGTCAGATCATCAACATAGAATCGGGAAATTTCGATTATTGTCCGAGCAAGCTCGACCGGGAATTCTTCGACTCCACCAAACAACCCGCATATTATCATCTGGAAAAGATGATCAGCGGAGCCTATCTCGGACCGCTGAGCAGTCTGGTCATCCAGAAGGCCGTCGAGACGGGATTGCTGAGCAAGACCTTCGCCGAACGGTATGCAGCCCTTGGTCCGGTGAGCACGACGGTGATGAGCAATTATCTGGAGATGCCGTTCAACGAGGAATATGCCTTGGTTGCCTGTTGTTCCGGCAATGAGGATGATGCAATCGCTTTGTGGATGATTCTCGAGGCTTTGATAGCCCGTGCCGGGAAACTGACCGCAGCGAATCTTGCTGCGACCGTGTTGAAGAGTGGAGCCGGTACCGATCCTCGTCGCCCGGTCTGCATCAATGCCGACGGGACCACGTTCTATAAGACCGAGTTCCTGAAGAAGTACACCGAATATTATCTGCAAACCTATTTGCAGGACGAGCGCAAGCGGTACTATAAATTTGTACGCATCGAGGATTCTCCGACACTCGGGGCTGCCATCGCGGGTCTGAGCGTCTAGCAGGTTTGCCTATGGCCGATTGTTTCTCGCTGGCCCAGCGCAGCAGGATCATGGCAAGCATCAAGGCGAAGGATACCAAAGCTGAACGGGTGGTCCGTACCTACCTGTTCCGCAAAGGGTTCCGTTATCGTCTCAATGACAACCGTCTTCCCGGCAAGCCCGATATCGTCCTGCCGAAATACAAGACGGTTGTTTTTGTGAACGGATGCTTCTGGCATGCACACGAGCATTGCAGGCATTTTATTATTCCAAAGACAAACCGTCCGTTCTGGGAACAAAAGCTTAAGAAGAATCGCGAACGTGACCAACGGGTTTGTGCTCAGTTGTTGAGTATGGGCTATCAGGTGCTGGTTGTGTGGGAATGCGAATTGTCTCCCGCCGACAGGCGGGAGCAAACGCTTTTAGGATTGGTCAATGAAATCTGGCAGTCCGGTTAGGCGAGATCCGATCGTGCAATCAGATCCCTATGCCATGCCAACAAAAAGTCATGACGGTTTTGGTCATCCGTCTTGCAGTCGACCAATACCCGGAACACCGGTTCTGTCTTGCTGCCGCGCATCCACATGACATCGGTGATGAGTCCCTCCTCGTCCTTCAGGAGAACACTGTACCCCCCGCTGTAGGGAGCATGTCGGAAGGTTTCTCCCATTCCCTCGGTACACACAATCCCTTCGGTTTGCAGGATTGTATAGGAATGGATGCCCATCGCCGCCAGCTGTTCCTTCTTGGATTCCCAATCGGAAAGGAACAGGACTTCATACCGGTTCTTCAGAACCTGGTGGCTTTGGTGGATGTTCATCTTCCCATCCTTGGAGAAGGCTCCTGTTGTCGTATAGACGGGAAGGCTTTCAATGATTCGCTCCAGGCTGATGGGATGGGGAACATCCAAGCCGTTCGAACGGAACCAGAGCTTGGGAATTTCACGGTTCCGCAGCAGCTTGATCAGGCTCAGCAACGTGTTCAATGGATCCCTGACTTTTGCAGGAAATGTGATGTTCCCTCCGTTTGAGCCTTCTCCCAGAATTGGGACAAGATACCCTTCCTCCCGTTTTTGCTGGGCAAGCTGAACGACATTCGCCTCCCCGACCTCGCAACGGAAGACCTCGGCATCGAACGCCTGTGCAATCTGCTCTATTCTGCGGGATGTAGGGCCGTTCACTACGGTGGCAAGCAATGCCTTCGGATATTTCAGACGGGTTTGGGAGAGTTCGGCAAGCACCACCAGGGCAAACACATTCTGTGCCTCAAGAATATGGGCCGTACCGGTTTTCTCCTCGATATACACCAGATTTCCCCGATCACCATCATTGTCGGGAACATATCCCAGGCGGAAGGCTGCATCTTTCTGGTAGAGGGCTGAAAGTGTATCTCGGCACAATGAAAGATTTTCCCCCTCCGGAACGATGGCATGCACCACATCGCCCGGTCTGTCATGCAGGAAATAGGTTTTCACGCCCAAACGTCCGAGGATATTCTGGTCTATGCTGACCGAACGGGCGCTGCCGTTCAGTTCCCCGACCACGCCCAGCGCCTGCTTCTTGTGCTCCTGCTGCAGCCCCGCGATAAAGCGTTTGTGTTCAATGGGGTCGTCGCTTTTGGCGGCGGTACTCAGGATGAAGGTCTCGTAGCGGTCAAGGCTTTGTTCCTGTTCTTTTTTCACCGCTTCCAGAACGGTGCGATACACCTTGGGGTCCAGAGCGGTTACACACGCTTGCACGTACGAGACGGCATTTTCCTCTTCCTTGACCAGGGTCCTGAATATCCGGCTTAATTGTTCCGCTTCCTCGCCACTGTATACGCCTCCTTGTTTTCCAAACTTGAAGCCGTTGTGTCCGATCGGATTGTGGCTTGCTGAGATGTACAAAAATGCATCGGCCTCTTGGGGATGCAGATTGCAATCAGCCATGATCTGTGGGGCAGGGGTAATGAAGAGATATCTCACCTTGCAGCCCAGTGACAGGAGTGTCCGAACGACGATATCTCCAAGTATCCGTCCCGTGGGTCGGGCATCCAAGCCGACCAAGATGGTGACATCACCCATGGTATGGGAAGGTCTACCGACCTGTACCGCCTGTTTCTGTGCCGCCGGCAAGCCGAGATGGCGTGCGAGAGCGAGGGCTGCAAGCGAGGCTAGCACGGCATCCTGGTCCTGTATTTCGTAGGTGGCATCTTCCTCATCCCCGCTTTTGGCGAAAACCTTCCGCCAACCGGAAGAAGAGAGAATCATGGAATCCAGGGCTGCGTGCAAAGTCTGCCTGCTCGGCGGCGTGAAGGCAAGGCACTGCAGTTGGTCATCGGCAATAGGAAGGTGGAAACGGGTGTCGTAGATGAGCATAAGACCTCCATGGAGCGAGTATATCATATATTGCCATGTTTGCAGATGTACGATAGTGTGAATCTATGCTACCCAATTGTGCCGCAATCCATGATCTATGCTGTTATGCAAAGAGTTCTCTGACGGTGGTGCTCCCCGTTTTGGAAGCACAGGGGGTGGAGTGTTCTCCGCTTCCCACCGCATTGCTCTCCAGCCAGACCGATGGATTTACATCCTACCATTTTCGCGATGCGACCGACGACCTTGAGGCCGTACTTTCTGCATGGGAACAGCTCTCCCTTTCCTTCGATGCCGTCTATTCGGGATTTCTGGGGAGTGCAACCCAGGTTTCGGTGGTCGAACGGTTCATACGGCAACAGCGTGAACATACCGATCCTCTGGTTCTGGTCGATCCGGTCCTGGGGGATGATCAAATGCTCTATGGCCCGATCACCATGCAACAGGTGAAGGCGATGCGCTCTTTGGTGAAGCTTGCCGATGTCATCACCCCCAATACCACCGAGGCTGCCTTGCTGCTCGATCAGCCGATGCGCCCTGTCTTCGATGAGAGGACTGCCTTGGAATGGGCAGGCCGCCTCGGTGAAGAAACCGGAGCCAGCGTGGTGATCACCAGCGTCGACCTTGGATCGACCAAAGCGGTGGCCGTGCATGATGCCGGCGTTTCCTCTCTTGTTCCCTATGCCTCGATTCCTGTTTCGTATCCGGGCAGCGGAGATTTGTTCGCCAGTCTGTTGTTGGGGAGCTTGGTTCATAAGCAGTCCTTACAAACTTCGGTTTCCCTTGCGATTCAGTTGACATCCCTTGCCATAGCACGGACACTGGATGCAGGATACGAACGACGGCACGGTATCGCTCCTTCATTGATACTTGATGAACTGACAAAGAGATATATGCGTCATGGGATGTGATGTCCTCGTGCTTGCTTCCAGTAGCCGAGAATTGGAAGGAGTCCTAACAAACATAAGCACCCCGCTCTCGATCGCTGGAGAGACGGTGGGAGTCGGAAAGGTATGCAGTGCCGTTTCCACCATGCAGGCATTGGAGCGATATAGACCCAGAATGGTGGTCCTGCTCGGCTATGCCGGAGCTTTGGATCCTGAATTGGCGATCGGGGATGGAGTCATTGCCACGAAGGTAATCCAGTATGACCTGGACCTTCGGCCCTTCGGCTTGGCGATCGGGCAGACCTACGATGCTGAAGGGAAGCCTCTGAGCGGGGAACTGCCCTTGCAAACCTACGATCTTCCATCATTCAAAGCGGTTGTGTTCGGGAGTGCCGATCGTTTCTTGGTGCGTTCCTATCGACAGGAGCATCCCGAGCTGCGTACGGTTCTTGGATTGGATTGTGCGGACATGGAAGGGTTTTCCGTTGCTTCGGCATGCCGTGCACACGGCATTCCCCTGACCATGATCCGGGTTGTCAGTGATGACGAGCAGGGGCACCGCCCGAAGGATTATGCAAAGTTTGTAAGGAATGCTTCCAAAACCTTGTCACGCGGACTTCAGCTGTTGCTTGATGTCCCCAGTGAGAAATCCCCCACCAATTTATAGACCGATCCGTCCTTCTGCAAGGAAATTTCCCGCTCCCCGAGATAGATGGGGATGATTGTCTGCAGATACTGCATGGCAGCTTCCTCAATCTGTTTTCGATCCTCCTCCTTCACCGGCGAGAGTGTCCTGATCTCCACCGATACGATGTACCCTCGACCGTATTCACTGCCGTAGCCGAGGGTGAATTGGGTACCGGTGGAAAAGAGTCCGTCGTAGGCGTTGCTGGCGGCCTTCCCCCTGGCCAGACGGTTGGGATGCAACGGATAGCGCATGCCGAAGGAATCCTCCAGATAGCGGTCAAGGTCATCGCAAAGAAGACGCATCTTATGTTCCAGCTCGACTTGTTTGGGATGAGAGCTCACTTCAGGCTGTCCCCCTCGTCGATCTGATAACGGTCCAGGAAATTGTAATAACTGGAAAGAGCGGGGTTGTCGCTCGGAGGAAGCGGGATTGGATCCTGCTTCTGACTGGGAAGGACCACTTCCTTTGCCCCCAAGGTTAGTTGGTCAAACCGGTTTCGCCTACTCAAGAGGCGGGCAAATTCGGTAAGGGTCTCCTCATTGGCATGGTAGATGCGCTGGGCGCCTTCTCGCATGGCCGAAAGGGCAAGGTTGCTGGTTTCATCGAGTTTGTACTCATCGCCGAGCTGTCCATGGATCCTGGTATACGAGAGATCGGGGATGCTCCGGGCTATGTGGTCGACCACCTGCATCTGGGCGGTGGCATAGATTTTTTGGATGGGTGCGCCTTTGGCCGGGTCGATCCAGCCGATGACCCCGGTACCCGCCCCGCTGACCTTGAAGGTGAAGTCGCTGCTGGCGGTCGAGAGTGAGAGGATGTGGAATTTCTTTGCATCCGGATACAGACGTTTTGCTTCGGTATATGCATAGAGGGTCGGGTTGTTGGCAACCACCCCGCCGTCGACGAGTGTCTGCATGATCTGTTCCTGTCGGTCATAGAGGTAGGCGGGTTTGAAGAAGGTGGGTGCGGCACTGGTTGCCCGTGCAGCCTCCCAGAACAGGAATGCATGGCTGTCAGATGAACTGAGGATGAATGGCCGTCCGTTTGCCGCATCATAGGTGGTGACCAGGGTGGGGACGATCGCCTCTGACAAGGGGACGTCGGAAAATGTCTGTTTCAAAAACCGTTCCAACGGTTCAGCATCATATTTGTCGATGAAAATCTGACTGAAGATCCTTCCTTGGTTCTTGGGAAAAATCTGGCGGCCATGCTGAAGATAGAGGCTTTCCAAGGAATTGACGAGTACACCGAACGGGAGGGTTCCCTTCAGTGTTTCCTGTTTGGGCCGTCTCAGGACTTTCTGCCAGAATGTCTGTTCCTGCTCCTCATAAATATAGCTGACATATCTGCTGTCGACTTCGAGGCCGGTTCGTTCAACCGGTGTCGAGAGTGCAAGTGCCAGAAGGCCTCCGGTGGATGTCCCTGCGATCAAGTCGAAATGGGAGTACAGGGGGCGGTTATCCCCCAATTCCTCCAGAAGAGCGCTTAGTTTTGCAAGCAATACTGCAGGTACAATGCCACGCATCCCTCCTCCGTCTATGGAGAGGATGTATCGTTCTTCAGATGAAGCGGATGCGGATGGTCGATGCAGCAAGGTACGCTCAAGCATATGATAAGAGTGATGAATTTGGCCTTGCGGGTCAAGCATCCCAAGTAATACGGTTGTTTTCAGGTATACATTATTACCATGCATACTATTCCTAATTAAGAACGATATATATGATTACTATGATTCTCTGCTCCTTCGACTCTATGCGAAGCACCCACTTTTGGATAGACTTACAATCAGGAGTTGAAGGATGGATGAACAATTGTTGCAAGCGTATACCTCCTGCCGGCTTTGCCCCAATTACTGCCACGTGGACCGTCTGAGCGGAAAGCGGGGTATTTGCGGGGAAAATGCCACTGTTCGGGTAGCCTGGGCTGGTTTGCATAAAGGAGAGGAGCCTCCGGTAAGCGGAACGCATGGCTCGGGGATGATTTTTTTCAGTGGATGCCCCTTGCATTGCGCGTATTGTCAGAACCATCAGATTTCAGGAAAGAGCGAGACGGGAAGTGATGCAGTTGGGATTGAACTGCACATTGATGAGCTTGTACGCATCATGCTCGGTTTACAGGAGATGGGGGCGACGAACCTGAACCTGGTTACCGGTACGCATTTCATACCTTCCATCATTGCAGCGTTGCATATTGCCCGGGAACAAGATTTGGTGTTGGATGTTGTTTGGAACAGTTCCGGTTTTGAATCACCAGAGGGCCTTTCCTTGATCGATCCATATGTTGACCTCTACCTGGTTGACGTTAAGACCCTGGACTTGCAGGTAAGTGCCGAATTCTGTGCACAGACCTTATATGCCAAGAAAATTCAAGCAGTCATGGATTTTTTGGTAGATCGACATCCTCGGACCTATGAGGATGCGAAGGGAAACCTCAAGGGACTGCTGGTACGTCATCTGGTATTCCCGAATTCCTTGAAAGCAAGTCTCGAAGTGCTCCGTTATTTCGCCGGAACCTTGAAAGAGCATGCCTACCTATCGTTGATGGTCCAGTTTGAACCACCGAAACAGAATGTGCTGTTTCCTCCGATTACCCAATACGAGTACGACCTATTGCTTCAGACTTTGGAGGATTTGGATATCGAGGATGGGTTTGTCCAGGAATTAGGGGAAAACGTCTCCTGGATACCTGATTTTACCCAGGAGAATCCGTTTCCCGAGGATTTTGCGGTTCCTCTTCCCCTATTCCAGCAGATTATGCGTTCTCGGAACCGATGACCGTCCCGACGAACGAACGACCATAAAGAATATCCATCGTATTGGGGATGTTCCTTCCATCGGCACAGACAACATACATGCCCATCTTCTCCGCACGCCCACTGGCGATCGGGTCGAAGGGTGTGTTCTTGCCAGGGGTCCAGGTATCCCCGACCATGGTTCGGTACGCTTCCCAGGAAATGCTGTCCAATGGCTGGGCATCGGGATTCTTCTTCGGGTCATCGGTGTAGACTTTGGCGATGTTGCTGAGGTTGATGATCAACTTGCCTTCGAATCGCTCGGCAAGGATGACTGCATCATTGTCCGTAGAGAATCCGGGCTTCCATCCTGCCGCTACCAGCACCTGCCCTTGAAAATTGATGTGCCCGGTGGGGTCGGTGATCAGGTTGTCGGTACAAAGATCGCTGAACATCGCCTTGACCAGCTGTCCGTTGAGGTGTGTTGCGCGGATACCCAGCCAATCGAGCTCTTCGCTGTCCATACTGGGATCGATGGCGCGCATCGCTTCCTGATATAGTCGTGCGGGATATCCGCCTCCACACACCAAGATGAGTTTGCGGCTTTTGTCTTCCTGTAAATATATTCTGAGTTCGTGTCCGAGTTGCTTGAGGAAAGCCGAATCGACTTCCTTCGGAGCAATGATGGAACCACCGAGTGAAATAACTGCCAACTTATTCATGAAATCCTCCGTCGGTCATCGTAGCAGATTCTGTCGTTGCCCTCAATCATGAAACACCAAGATTGCATAAAGAGCCGCTACGAAACACTCATGGGGTTTCCCTGCATCGGAACAGCTTTGCAAACAATTCGAATCGACTGTTGACCCCGATTTTCTGATAGATCTTTTGGTTGTGGTTCGCTATGGTTTTCACCGATAGGTTGAGCCGTTCGGCAATCTCCTTGTCACTCTTTCCTTCTCCCAGAAGGAACACGATTTCCCGTTCTCTTGCAGAGAGGGAACATTCCTTGGCAAGTTGTTCCAATTTGGAAGAATACAGCACCGTATCAACGGATTTCGCAGGCTGCTCAAGTTCATGCACAAGCAGATCGAAACCATGTTGCATCTGTTCTACGTGGGTTTCGGTTAGGACTCGGTCATGCTCCAAGGTTGTTTTGATGGTCGCAAGCAGTACGTGTGCACTGAATGGTTTGGTAAGATAATGCAACGCTCCTTCCTCTAGGCTTTTGATCTTCTCCTCCAAGGAATCCCGTGCGGTCAGAAAGATGAATGGGATGAGCCGCCCACGCTTTTTGATGGAGGAGAGAAAAGCATGCCCGTCCATATGGGGCATCATGATGTCGCTGATGATCAGTTGCACCGATTCAGTGTCGAGCAATGCCAGGCCTTCCGTTCCCGAATGGGCAACTATACCCCGGTATTCGTCCTTGATTGCAGCGCAAATGAAGGAGCACATGTCCAAGTTGTCTTCCACCACCAAAATGGTAGGTTTTGAGGAGGTATCCGAGCAAGGAAGTTCTTCATTCCCTGGTTCAGCGAATTGCGTGGTGTACAATTTGCTGTTCTGCAGGGGATGCTCGCTTTGTGGCAGATTGGTTGTTCTTTGAACCATCGTATGGGGGAAGGTGAGGGTAAATGTTGAACCGATACCGGGTGTACTGTCCAAAGCCACGGAACCCCCGTACCCTTCCAAGATGGATTTGACCAAGGGGAGGCCGAGCCCCGTCTGCATCTGGTTGCCCATCCTGATTCCGTGATATCGCTGGAAGATCAGCTCTTGGTCGGCTTTCTCTATACCGATTCCTGTATCCTCAACCGAAATACACAAAGATCCATCATCGATGATTCGGGAGGTGACATGGATGGACCCTCCGGCTTTGGTGAATTTCAAGGCATTCGCAAGCAGATTCATCACTACAGCCTCAAAGTCTTCTCCTGCCATCTCAAGAATCGAGGATGTATCCGCCTCTATTTTCAAAGCAATGGAGAGCTGTGCAGCGATGGGGCTGAATTCATCGATCATCCGAGACAGCAAGGCCGAAACCGGAAGCAGGTCGGTACCCACCGTCTCGCTGGGTTTCCCGATTCGAAGCAGATGATTCACTTGTCTCAACAAACGGAGACCGTTTCGTTCAATGGTTTGGAAGACTCGGTCGTTGGCACGGATGGAGTCACCGAATTTCCCTTGCCTGAGTTGATCAGTCATGCCAAGGATAATGGTCAAAGGCGTACGCAATTCATGATTCATGTCCATGAAGAACTCGGTTTTCCGTTGATCGAGCAACCGCAGCTGTTCGCTTTCCCGAGCAGCTTCCTGTCGTTCGAGTTTCATTTGGTTGTAACGGTTTCCCATGGCCAAGGAAAACAGGATTGCCTGCAATGACAAACCGATCGGCTGATTGTAGGTCATGAGGAAGGTGACCATGGTTTCATATCGATGCATGAAGGTAAATATGTTCAAAGCATTCACGGACGTCAGAACGGCGGGTGGAATGAAAGCCACCAAAAGAAGTGTTGCTTCGGTTGGCATCCATTTGATCGCCCGGATGATCGTGTACAGAAAGATGATATTCGTAGAGAACACAAAAAGTTCCCGGATGAAATCAAGCAGTGCATGGAATTCCCGGGCATTCGGCATCAACGCTTTTGCCAGGAGGAAGAAGACGGTATATGCAGCAATGACCAGAATGGAAATGCGGTTGATACGTGAAAGGAGCGGCGCATGGACGGAAAGGGTGAAAAAGGTTTCGAAAAAAAGCAGGAAGGTGATGAACAGCAGATGGGTGATGATCGTAACCCTGTTGTAGGTGAGACTGAAAAGAAAACGGTCGAAGGCGGCAAAGGTTTGCAAGACGGCCAAGAGGACCATGATGACTGAGAAGTAGATGAACATTGGTTCCTTGGTAGAGAACGCCAGAAAGATGGTATAGGCAAGCAATCCCAACAGGACACCGAGTGCAAGCAGCCCGATGATGAGTGGCAATCCTATCGAGCTGTATTTTGGGACGACCAATGCTGACGCTTCCAGGTTTGCGGGTATCATAAGCATGAATACAAACCAAGGCATCTTCAAATACCTACCCGTACCGGAGTGGAAGCAGGACATACACAGCCCCTCCTTCGGTTCTAGCGTATCCTCAGTATATCCGAATGAGGGGAGTAATCAAGACTGAAACGCTGCCTGTATTCTGTTATAACCTCCTGATCGGTATGACTTTGTATGTATTGGAGAGCGAACCGATTTCCTGTGGATTCCCCGTTGCAAAATCTAGGCAGTAGGCCTGATCCAGACCGGATTCGGTTGAAGTCCAATAATGCTCAGGATGGTATGGAGTTTCGAACCGGGAATCGAGGTACAGGTTGCGATACACTTGATAGAGTTCTTCCTGGGAAGGCAGGTGCCAGGACCCGATATTGCCGTCGCCCTGGAAGGAGGCACAGGCATTGGCGGCGGAATTGCGGTACGCGGCTTTCGTAAGGATGGCTTGGGAATTTTCCAGTCCGGTTCCGATTGCCGGGGATGTGCCCCCGACAAGTCGGAAATTCTCAATTCCCGTCCACGCATCCGTATCGTAGGTCGAATCATAGGCGATCCAAGGGAACGTTCCCAATTCCATTTGCGTGATGGCCGCCAGATATCGCCAGGAATCGACGCGGTAGTCGTAATCCACCATATCGTAGAAGACGACGCCTCCCGGATATTGGGTGATTGCATCACCGATCTGATACAGCGGCTTCCATTTTGCATACACGGTAACCGGTGCATGTGACCCGCCTTCGATGCTCAGTTGCATCGTGGCTAGACTGCTCTCGGTAAACCATCCTGCAAAGTAATAGTTGGGTTTGGTTGGGTCAGCGAAGGTAATAGTCGCACTTTCAATATGGTAGCTGGATGGATTTTCGCTGGCATTCGTGCCTCCGTCCAGATGATAGGTAATGGGATACTCGGTAGGTTTCCATTTTGCATGGAGCGTTTTGTTGCCAATGGTACCTTCTACGAGTGTGGAGATTGGACCGATGGTGAACCCGTCGTTCTCATACCATCCAAGGAAATCGTAATAATTACGAGTTGGATCAGCCAAAACAACACGGTCTTCGACGGTGTAGCTGACTGGATTAGCCGCATCATTCGTTCCTGCATTCAGTTCATAGCCGATCGTATAGATGATCGGCGTCCACTTCGCCCAGAGTATCCTGTTGTCTATCGAGCCTTTGGGAATGCTTGTGATCCGGTCACTCGAGAACGCCCCATCTGCGTACCAGCCAAGGAATGTATACCCTGTCTTTGCGGGATCAGCCAAGGTGATGGCATCATCCTCGATGGTATAGCTTTGCGGATTGGCAGCGTTGTTCTCACCTCCTGCCGTCTGATAGGTGATGCTGTACACCGTAGGGCTCCATCGGGCGTATACGGTCTGATTTCCGGTGGATCCTTGTAGTATGTACGATATCGCCGAAGTCGAAAAATCAGAGGTGCCATACCATCCTTCGAAGGTGTAGCCGGTTCTGGTAGGAGTCTGAAGGGTGATTGTCGTTGTCTCGACGGTGTAGCTGACAGGATTGCCCGCATCATTGGTTCCTGCGTTCAGTGTATAGCTGATGGTATAGGTGATCGGCTTGAAATATGCGTACAGACTGTGGTCTGTGCTTGTGCTTACCACGCTCTCCGCTTCTCTCTTGGTCCCGCTTCCCCCTTCGCCGGTATACCACCCTTGGAAGGTGTATCCATTCCTGCTTGATGCAGGCAGCACCCCGTAGGGTTGGTCAAAGGTTGCCTGGATATCGGAAACAGGGCTTCCTCCTGCGGTGACGAACTGTACCGTATAGGTGTTGGCATTCCAATGGGCATAGAGTGTATGCGCACTGTTGGTGTGCATGATGGTGGATGCTTCAACGTTCGTACCGGTACCGTCAGGACCGGTATACCAGCCCTCAAGAGAATATCCGGTGCGCTCAGTATTCGAAAGTTCGCCGTAAGCCGAATCATACCAGACTTGTTTTGTTGCTGGGTTCGCCGCCATTCCTGCACCGGCATCGAAGGTAATGATATAGGCATCGGCAATCCAGTTTGCATACAGTGTATGATTTTCTGCAATGCTTACGCTGGTCCCGGTTCCTATCTTGGCCCCGGTTCCCTCCATTGCTGTATACCATCCGTCAAAACTGTATCCCAAACGGGAGGTAGTCGCCAAATCAGCGTAGGGGGAATCGTAGGTGACTTGTTTTGTGGGTGGCTCAGCAGCACTTCCTGCACCCGCATTGAATGTAACCGTGTAGGTGTGTGCCGTCCATTTGGCAGAGAGGGTAATCGCTTGTGTGGATCCGTGGGGAATCTGGGTGATCGGCGAGCCTGCATAATCAAGGGTAGGATACCAACCATCGAAACGGTAACCGGGGCGATGGGCTTCGGCCAGGTTGATCGTATCGCTCTCGATGGTATAGGTTTGCGGATTTCCCGCAGCATTCGTTCCTCCATTCAGTACATACGTGATCAGATAGGCCGTCGGCGACCAATTTGCATACAAAACCCTGTCCTCTGTTGTCCCATGGGGAATTTGGGTGATCGGGGAACCTGAATACTCACCGGTAGGATACCAACCATTGAAGGTATAATTTTCCTTGCTTGGACTGCTGAGGGTGATTGTCTCACTCTCAATGGTATAGGTTGTCGGGTTTGTTCCTGCATTTGTTCCCCCATTAAGATGATATGTGACCGAATATACGTTCGGTGTCCATGACGCATACACGACACGATCTCCCTGAGATCCTGCCGGAATTGCGGTTACCGGACTGCCTGAGAACTGTGCATTGTCGAACCAAGAGATGAAGGTATATCCGGTTTTGCCTGGATCAGCGAGCGTGATGGCATCATCCTCTATGCAATAATAGGAAGGGTTGGCATTGGTATTTACGCCTCCATTGAGTTGGTAGGTGATCGCATAGGAAGTGGGTGCCCACAGAGCGTACAGAGTCTTGTTACCGGTTGTGCCTGGTTGCAGGACGAGCAGAGGATCCCCGCTTCCCGCGTCATTTTCATACCAACCGAGAAAATCATAGGCATTTTTTGTAGCATTCTTGAGATTGATGGTGTCCTCAACATTGTAGGCTGTCCCATTGTCCGGATGATTCGTCCCTCCATTGAGAGAGTAGGAAAGCGTATAGGTGAGGATCTGCCACTTTGCATACAGTGTTCTATCGCCCGTCGAGCCTTGTTCTATTTGTACGATCGCCGGTTCGGTAAATAGTGCATCTGCATACCACCCTTGGAATGTATAGCCGTTTCGGGAAGGATCAGAGAGGATACATGTTTGCGTCTCAATGGTGTAGTGTTCCTGGTTGGACGGATGATTCGTCCCTCCTTGCATCTGATAGGAAATGGTATAGGACAGCGGCTGCTTATAGGCATGCAGTGTATGATCTGATGCAGTGAGCACCAGTTTTTCATTGGTGATGCTTGTCCCATTCCCTCCCTCGGCGGTAAACCAGCCGCCGAAGGTATACCCGGTCTCGGTGAAGGCAACTTCCGGCAAGCTACCGTACGCTGCATCGAAGGTTACTTGCAAAGGTTCTGGATCGGGTGTCGCACCATGGCTGAGAAAACTCACCAGATAGGTATTGGCGATCCATTTTGCATAAAGCGTGATATTCCCGAGAGAGCCTGTTGGTATCTGACTAACTGCAGGTTCGGTATACTCATCCGTGGAATACCAACCGGCAAAGGTATACCCTTGTCTTGAAGCGTCGGCGAGCGTGATGGTTTCGTCGTCCGTCTGATAGGACGAAGGATTGGCTGGATTGTTCGTTCCCCCGGATACGACATACGTAATGGTGTAGCGGTAAGGAGGTTGGTCTTGGCAATTGGTCAGAAAAACCAAGGAAACGATTACAAGCAGGATGGAGAATGCTTGTCTCTTCTGCATGAATTGGAACTCCTTTTCCCCGTCGGTTGAGGTGGTTTGACACGACTTCGGGCATCGTTGAGTATGCCCCGACTTCATCGTAGGAGTTCGTTGTCTTGGTGCACAGGTTCAAGAAATACCCAATACGATGGGTATTCCTACCTAATTCTGGAATCAGGGCGGTCGTTACCTGATTGTCCCTGTAGGAAAACCAGCTCTTCTTGTCCGGCAATCCCATGGCAGAGCAACGGTACCAAAAAAGGAAATTTCCAGTATGGGAAAAAAACAACCTCCGATACTCCGTGCATCGAAGGTTGCTGTTGGCTGGATGAAAGCTTTTATTTTGCTCCGTACAACGGGGTGACTTGTGCAAGATTATAGCGTTTTGCAGATTGCTTTGCGAACAAACGCACCACAAAGTACAAGAGTACCACGCCGGCAGGCAGAATGATGAACCAGGGAATGCGGATCATCATCAGCAAGTATCCGAGGATTGATACTCCGGCGGCAGTGAAGGCATAGGGAATCTGGGTGTTTACATGAGCCATGTGGTCCGATCCTGCGAAGGTTGAGGACACGATCGTGGTATCGGAGATTGGTGAACAGTGATCACCGAAGATTGAGCCGGAGAGTACGGCTCCGACCGTTGCATAGACCAAGGGATTGACTTGGAGGTTGGTGACGTTCAGCACCAAAGGAAGTGCAATCGGGGATATGATGGCCATCGTTCCCCAGGAAGTTCCCAAGGCGAAGGAGAGCAGCATACATACCAAAAAGACCATAACCGGAAGGATGAACGGTGCATTTTCCACCAAGGGCAATACCAGGTTTACCGTATAATCTGCAGTTCCGACGGCATCACAAGCCGCTTTGAGCGCCCATGCGAATACCATGAGCAGGAAGGCGACGAACATGGTCTTTGCTCCCTGCATGAAGGTCTCCATCATTTCCTTGAAGGTCATGATTCTCCACACCAGTCCAAAGATGATGCACGTGATGGTCATGCCGAATGCACCCCAGAGCAGTGCTGCCGCTGTATCGGAATTCCCCAAAGCTTGGGCGAAGCTTTCTGCGGAAGTGCCGCCTCCGGTATACCACATCCCGAACAAGGCGATGCCGATCAAGGCGACCACGGGAACGATGAAGGTCCAGATGGACAGGTGTTTGTTGCTCACTTCCCCAACTTCAGCCTCAACATTACCGGCAGGAATCGCGCCGTCGGCAAGCAGTTTCCCTTCTTCCCTGGCACGGAACTCTGCCTTCTTCATGGGACCGTAGTCGAAACCGGTGATTGCGATGATGAATACGAGGGCAATGGCAAACCAGCAATAGAACATATAGGGGATGGACCTGATCCAGATTGTGTAGGCCGATACGCCTAAGGATCCGAAAGCAGTCAAGGCAACTGCAATAGTGTTTGTCTGATAGCCCGCCCAGTCGGAAATGGGGGCGAGACCGGAAACCGGCGAAGACGTGGAGTCCAACAAGTAGGAGAATTTCTCACGGGAGAGCCGATTCTTGTCTGACAAGCTCTTTGCAGCGGTTCCCACAATCGCTGTATTTGCATACTCATTGAAAAATACGAGAATGCCCAGCAGTCCGATGAGGATCTGGGACTTGTTGCTGTTCTGTACTTTTTTCTCTAGCTTCTGGACCAATGCGGTTCCTCCGCCCAGTTTGTACATGAGACCGATTGCGCCTCCGACGACAAACAGGAAGAGAAAATATTCCGCCTGCCATTTATTGAGAAGCTGGTTCGATGACCAGTCCCAGGTGCTGGCAATGGCTGAGAATATGTTGCCTTTGTTGACCAACATTCCACCGACCAAAACACCGATGAAGAGAGAGGAGATGACTTCTTTTGTGAGGAAACATAAAAGAAGGGCCACTACCGGTGGTAGAAGCGAGAGCATTCCGTAATCCATACATACCTCCAAAGGGAGGGATGCGACGTACAGGAGCCAACGATGCCGGCGTCGTATCTCTCAATGATTTGCAATTATTGTAAAACCGGCATTCCTGAATTCGCAAGCGTGTAAGAATCCCATTCTGCATGATTGGAAAAGTATTTTTTCTTTGATTTCTCTTTGGGTAACTTTTTTGTGGTTACAGATTGAGAAGTATATTCCACCCCTGGTCATCGGCAGGCAGCAAGGGATAAACGTATGGCCCAACCATGTGCGCAACGTACACAGCATGTGAGGTGAAGAAGCCTCATCAAGTCCTGTGTACCGTACTTGATCACTCCTTGGGGGGATGCAACTCATGGGATCTGTTGACCATATAGCCGAAGGTGTCTTTCAACAGAATCTTGAGATAGGCGAGGCGATTTTTCTGGTTCATGAGAACAAGAAGGATCAACAAGAGGACGAAAGCCACAAAACCAAGGATAAGCAATGTTACCGCAACGATATTTTCAGTATACATGGCTTGTGCAAAGAGGACGATGGTTGCCCAGTACCGTTGCAGAAGAAGATTCGGAGGGGAGGGAAGTTCCACCATGGTCAAGATTTCCGATTCTCCGGGTTTTGCGATCAAAAAGTGATAATAGCTGTTTTGCGTCAGCAATTCAGCGCCGCCCCCGCCGCTGATGATGTAACGTACACCGTCTTTTGAACTATCAAAATAGCTGTGGATGTGCGACAGGTAGACGTTTTGTACCCCATAACGGGTCATCAGGTTCTCGAACCGCTGGGCTTCTGTCTTGTCACGGAATCCGTGATCAATGGATTCGTTTTCACTGTACGCTTCCAGTTTCCTCTCGACGAATCCGCCTTCCTTCTCAACCTTGTCTGTATATGCTTCGATTTCGTTTGGTTTCAATCCGCTCCGAGGATCGGTTGGAGGAATATGGGAGATCACGGTAATGCGCTTGCCTTGCGCCTTCTTCAAATCCCGTTCCAACCAGGCATATTGTTCTTCCGGAATGGCTGTCTTCTGTGCATATCCTCTGGAGCTGTCAAGGAAGACATAATGATTTCCACCCAAATCGAATGCATAGTACGGTGGACCGTATAATTGCGTGTAGGTGGATCTTCCCTCTCCGCGAATGTCGTGGTTCCCCAAGGTTGTGCAAACCGTCGTTGCCATATTCGCAACCATCTGGTCGAACAGGCGGTATTGGTTGGGTTTCCCGCTGAAGACCAGATCGCCGTTGTCAATGACGAAGGCCGGCTTAATTGCGTTCACCTGTTCGATGATCGCGCCAAACGTTTCGTACCCATCTCGGTTGTCGCCCAGCACGACATAGGCTTCATTGTCAAATCCAGATTTGGCGGAAGGGGTGAGTCCTACTGTCTTGCCGATAGGAATCTGCAGACTGAATTCCAACGTGTTGACACTCACTCTGGATCGGGAAATGCTGGAGTCCAAAAGCAATCCATACAGTTCCGGATTGATGTTTTCCAAATCGATGGAAAGTGATTGCTCCTTGGATCCACTGTTTGTGATTTCAATGCGTACCATTGGTGACAAGGCCCGGATAACCAGATGTTCGAGGGAACCTCTTTTTTGGATCCCTTTGACAAAGCCATCCTTCACGGTAACAGCGAATCCATTCCAGCTGTATTGAGAGATCCCTTGTTCAGGGTCATACTGCAGGGCAAGGGAAGTAAAACCATGGTTGATGGTGTATCGGTGATGTGCGTTGTAAAAAAAGAGGGTGGTTCCTGCGATGAGGCAGAATAACAACAGCAAGGTGCAAATCTTGATGATTCGTTTCAGCATTTCTTCCTTCTTCACCATGAAAGTCCCCCGTCCTGTGTATGAGTATATCGGTTGATGAAGATTTGGGAAAGGAAAAGCAGAAGCGGCAAACGACATTCAACAGGGGATGTCTAGAGAAGAAGGGAGCTTTACCAATTCCTCGGGGTAAACGGGATGCCTCCGTTGGCTTCCAGGACCTTGATCTCTGGGCGCAAGGTCACCTGCTTGGGAAAGTCGTCCCAATCGCCGCCAAGGCGTTTGAGTAGCAGATCGGCTACTTCCTGGCCGATTCGTTCGAGCGGTTGGCAAACGGCATAGTGGCAGAGCTTGAGCAGGGGAGAATAGCTCAGATAATCGAAACTTGCGAAGACCAGGTGTTGCAGCTGTTCTGCATCGAGCATTTCCATTGCCTGAAGGGTTGCTCCCAGATGCATGGAGTCGTTGGCGATGAAAAATGCCTGGGGATGATCCGGTTCTTGCAGCACCTGCTTCAGTAATGCGCGGCCTTCGGCTTGGTTCATCGCTCCCATATGCAGGATAAACCGCTCTTCAAGGGGGAGGCCGAAGGCTGCCATGGCTTCCAGGAAGCCGGCCAGACGCTCACCGGCAGTATGGATCTGTGAATCACCTCCCATGAAACCGATACGCGTAAACCCTTCCTGGGCGAGAGCCAGTACCATTTGGTGCACTCCGTATCGGTTGTCGGTTTCCACTGAGTCCACTGTAAGATCCTTGATGCGACGGTCCACCATGATCAAGGGTATGTTTGACAATGCCTTGGAAAGAAAATGGTCACCTTCAGATCCTGCCGGCATGACGACCAATCCATCCACATTGCGTTCGATCAAAATCTGCAGTTTTCGTTTCTCTTCCTCGACACAGTCGTTGGAGGAGGTGATGATCATCGAATAGCCTTTGGGCGCGAGTCGTTGCTCCATAGCTTCGACGACTTCCATGAAGAAGATGTTGGAGAGTTCAGGGGCAATGATGCCGATGGTGCGGGTCTGACGGAATTTCAAGGCACGGGCGACCTCATTACGGTTGTACCCAAGGTTCTCCATCACCTCCAAGACCCGTTTGCGTGTTGTTTCCGTCACCGTTTCACTGTGGTTGAGGACACGGGATACCGTTGCAATGGAAACCCCTGCCGCCTGAGCCACATGCTTGATGGTCGGTGATGTATTTTCGTCAACCATGCTGATCCTCTAAAAAACAGAGGGGTGCCAACGCGAATGTCGGCGACCCCTCTGGTAGATGAACCTGAGGTCTGGTTCAACAATCAATCATAGATCAAACCCTTGATGTCGGCATCATCCATGTTCTGGTAATTGTAGAACTTGGCTCCTGTATCGACATCAGCAACCGGTTCACCCTTGTAGGCTTTGTAAGCCAATTCGACGGCCTTGTATCCGATCTGGTACGGATCCTGGGTAATCGAACCAAGGAAGTACTGGTTACGTACGGCATTCTTCTGTGCAGCGCCTGCATCATAGCCGACGACCACGACATTGCGCAGTGCGGCATTGCTCTTCAGCGTTGCTCCGTCATTCGTTGCTGCCAAGAGGCCCTTTACCGTAGCTTCATTGGAGCAGAAAATTCCGAGGATGTTGTCGCTGGTGACCTTGTTCAGCACAGCCTGGGCTGCGTTGGTGGCATCGGTCATGGCCGAAGAAGCAGGAACGATCATCTCGATGAATACTTTCTTGCCCTTGGTGGGGCTGTCGGAGGCGATGTAGGCGGTGTTGCCGATGACCGAAATGTCACTCTTGGAAAGAGCGGTCTTCTCATCAATCAACTTGACCATCGTATCCCTAAAGCCCTTGCCGCGGCTGAGCAGTGATTCACCGGAGGCATCCTGGTTCATGACCACGATCTTCACCGGTTTTGCATCGGTCGCCGCTTCGATTCTGCTCTTGATCACTTCGAACATCTTCTCTGCTGCCATACCTGCGGCTGCATAGTTGTTGGTTGCTGCATTCGCCCAGATTGATCCAGCGGGAGCTTCGGGAACGCCTGAGTCGAATCCGATCACAGGAATGCCCTGACTCTTGGCCTGCTGGAGCTGGTCCAGCACGCTGCTGGTGTTCAATGCCGCCAAGGCAATGGCCACAGGATTCTTGGCCATGGCGTTGTTCAGCATCTCAACCTGAATCTGTACATCACTTTCGGAAGGAGGTCCTTCGAAGGTGATGTCTACACCATACTTCTCAGCTGCTGCGTTGGCACCCAATTTCACTTGTTGCCAGAAATCATGCTGCTCGCCTTTTGAAACAACGGCGATGTAAGGTTTCTTGGCCTCCTGTACACCTTGGGCAAACACCGTTGTTGAAGCAAGTACAACCAGAGCCAACAGAACGACTAAGGTTTTCTTCATACTATCCCTCCTGTTTTTTCCCGGCCTCATACGAAACCGGATGGATTACACGGTATTCCGGGCGGTAATGGCGCTTACGTCTTCTCAAACTCCTTTTCTTGTTTGCGCAACTCAGCCCGTTGTTCACGTTCTTCTCGTCTCAGACGTTGGTATTCTTTCTGCATTTCGGTTCTCATCGATTCAATACGTGTCCGAATGGCCTCTTTCTTGTCTTCCTGCGCACCCGCCTCCTCTGCTTTCAGCTGGGAGAGGCGGAGCATCATCTCCTCGCGATAGCGATCGGATGCCGAGAGAATGCGGACTTCCGTTGATTTCTTTGTACGATAGATATCCAGCATGACTGCTCCGAGTACGACCACTCCGGTGAAGAATGTCTGATACTGCGACTGCAGATCCATCGACGGCAATCCTGCCCGGAGGACACTCATGATATAGACACCGATCAAGGTACCCAACACCGAACCGGCGCCGCCGCTCAGACTGGTGCCTCCGATGACCGCCCCTGCAATGGCATAGAGTTCGAAACCCTGCCCCTGGGCGGGCATGACCGTGGTGTATACGGCTGCAAATGCAATGCCTCCGACGCCGGCCAAAAATCCGCTGATCACATAGGCCATCATTTCCCATTTGGCTACATCGACGCCACTGAGGCGGGCTGCTTCCTTGTTGGATCCCACCGCGAATATGTACCGGCCCATCTTGGTCCTGGTGAGGATGATGTAGGCGATGAACGCCGTACCAAAGAGCACCAATGCTCCGGTGGGATAGGAGGCATTATTCGGGGCAATGAACTTGAAGATGCCCTTGAACCAACTGTCCGATGCCCCACGAGCAGGGAATGTAGCGCTGCGAACATTCGATACGATCGATCCGGTACCCAGACTGATCATCATGGTGCCCAAGGTAGCGATGAACGGGGGGAGCTTGAGCCGGCTCACCATGATGCCGTTGAAAAGCCCGAAAGCGGTGGACACCACCAGAATGAGGATCAAGGAAAGCCACATCGGCCAACCCCAGGTCTTGTAGGCCGTTCCTCCGATGATGGTGGCTGCCATCATGACCGTGCCGCAGGACAAGTCGATGCCTCCGGTGATGATGACGAAGGTGACCCCGATGGCGATGAAGCCAATGTAATAGGAGGAGTCAAGGATGTTGACCAAGGTGGTGTACGAAAAGAAGTTTCTGCCAAACAGCGCAAAGAATGCATAGACGATAACCAGTGCCAGGGGAGCAAGCAATTTTTGTAGATTGATGCCCTTCTTCTCCCGCAACTCTCCCGTGTCTTTCGTTTTCATTTCAGCTCATACTCCTCTCAGCGTTGGGTAGCCAGGGCCATGATTCGTTCCTGGGTTGCCTCTTCGATATCGAGAAATCCGGTAAGCTTTCCCTCGCACATGACTGCGATGCGGTCGCTCATCCGTACTATTTCATTCAACTCGCTGCTGATCATGATGATCGACTTGCCTTCCTTGACCAATTCATTCATCAGATGGTAGATCTCGCTTTTCGCCCCGACATCGATTCCTCTTGTCGGTTCATCGAAGATCAGGACCGAACAGTTCTTGATCAACCACTTGGCTATGACTACTTTCTGTTGGTTTCCTCCGGAGAGGTTGCGCACGAACTGGTCGAGGGAAGGAGTTTTTACATTGAGTTTGTTCACGTAATCGGTGGCGATCGCATGAAGTTTGGCTTTAGGCAGGAACAAGGAGGGGCAGAGGTCCTGATAGGAAGCCATGATGGCGTTGTCCTCCACCGAGAGCTTGATCGCAAGCCCAAACCGCTTGCGGTCTTCAGAAAGATACCCGATGCCGTAACGTACGGCATCCTTCGGACTCTCGATCACCGCTTTCTTACCGTTGATGTATATGGCACCGGACGCTTTGTCTGCACCGAAAAGGGCACGCATGGTTTCGGTTCGGCCTGCTCCCATCAAGCCGGCAAATCCCAGAATCTCCCCACGATGCAATTCAAAACTGATATCCTGCACCAGCTTGCCTGCGTTGAGGTTCTCGACCTTCAGAACGACCGGAGCGTTGGGATCCACATTGCTTTTGGCTTTTGGTTTCTCATAAATCACCCGGCCAACCATCATGTTGATCATCTCTTCCTTGCTCAAATCCTTGGTTTCTTTCGTCCCTACATATTCACCGTCACGAAGAACCGTCACCCGGTCAGTGATCATACCGATCTCATCAAGGCGATGACTGATGTAGATCATGCCGACCCCTTTCGTGGCCAAATCCCGCATGATCACGAACAAGTCATTGATCTCTCGGTCCGTGAGGGCTGCTGTAGGTTCGTCCAGGATGAGGATTTTCAGATTGTGTGAGACGGCTTTCGCTATCTCCACCATCTGCTGCTTCCCCACGGTCAGGTTGCTGACTTTTTCCTGCGGGTCGATGTGCATGTTCAGTCGTTTGAATAGTTCGGTCGCCCGTCTGTTCTGTTCCTTCTCGTCGAGGAACCACCCATTGTGCTTGGTGGCTTCCCGTCCGATGAACAGGTTCTGGGAGACGGTCAGATGCTCCATCATGTTCAATTCCTGATGGACGATGGCAATACCGGCATCCAAGGCATCTCTCGGGCCTTGTGGATTGAAGAGTTTTCCCAAATAATGGATTTCCCCCGAGTCCTTGGGGAAAATACCCGTGAGCGCCTTCATCAAGGTCGATTTCCCAGCTCCGTTCTCACCGACCAATGCATGGATCTCGCCTTCGCACAATTCGAAGTCAACACCCTTGAGTGCATGTACGCCGGCAAACCGTTTATCGATGGCTTTCATCGAAAGGATTACGTTTCTCACAGCCGTATCTCCTTCTACAATACTATGCTCACATGTCTTGGCTTATCTGTCAAGTAAATCTTGTAAACGTTTACAAATATAGTGTGGTTCCGCCAAATTTCTTGTATACAGGATGTATTACCGGTTATGGTTTTTACAATCAAGGGCATTCCTTTGATGGTTTTCTTGACATTGGACATAAAAACCAACAATCTTTGGACCTGATATACATGAAAGAGGCGCAACGGATGGAACACAGCGAACGATACCTGGAAATACTGAAATATGTGAAGGAAGGAGTGTATTTCGTAGATACCTCCCGGACCATAACCTTCTGGAATGACTGGGCTGAAAACATAACCGGATTTTCCGCCCCGGAGGTGATAGGCCGGCATTGCTATGCCAATATCCTCAACCACATCGATGAGAAGGGAACGCACCTCTGCATCGGCGGTTGTCCGTTGCACCGGACCATGGAGGATGGACAGGAACGAACAGCTTCGGTATTCCTCCATCACAAGGATGGGAATCGTGTCGCGGTGAACGTCAGGACATTTCCTGTCTATGAGAAGGGTACCTGTCTTGGAGCAGTTGAGTTGTTTTCCCAGGAGAAGCCGGTCCCGCAACTGGCAGGCGATTTGATTACCATCGAAGATCTGCGTGTGTTGGCCATGACCGACCAGCTGACCGGGTTGGGGAACCGACGGTTCATTGAGTCGGCCCTTTCGGAGAAACTGACGCAACTAAAGGAATTCAAAACCGGGTTTGGTGTGGCCATGGTCGATATAGACCATTTCAAGACGGTCAATGATACCTACGGCCATGACATCGGTGATCTTGCCTTGCAGACGATTTCCCGAAGTTTGGAGAATGCCCTGGGCAGTGATGATCGAATCGGCCGCTGGGGTGGGGAGGAATTCCTGGTCCTGATCAACTCGGAGGAAGCTGCATCCATTGTACAAACGATTGAACGGATGCGTATTCTGGTGGAGCACAGCAGTGTCAAACGCGGCACGCTCGACCGTGTCTGTACGGTATCGATCGGAGCAGTTTTGGTACAACGACCGATGGAAAAGGAAACCATCATTCAGGCTGCCGATCAATTGATGTACCAAAGCAAACAAAAGGGAAGGAACCAAACCCACTTTGCTACACTCCCGTAGAATCCTATGCATCCTCTCTTGTAGCGGGGACTTCCAGGATATCGATCAGATCGTCGGGTTCTAGACGGAACGGTGAGCCTTTTCCCTCGAAGAATCCATGATCAGCAATAAAATGAATATGCAGATCGGTATAGATGATAGTTCTGTGCAAGGCCTTGTTGGTCACAGTGGTATTGATTTTCCCGTACATACCTTTCCCCCCGAACGGGGAAGGCAACACACCCCGCACCGATTCGACTTTCACCTCGAACGTATCATCGACGGTGATGAACTCCCCCAATCCTGCGAGTCCGTGAGCCTTGAAATATTCCATTCGTTCGGCGATCGCTTTGCAACTACGATTCCGTTTGCGGACTGTCAGGCAGTCGCTTTCGATGATATCGACCAGGTTGCGCTTGTCGTCGCCGAGGAATCCATGCAAGGTGATGACGCCTTTTTGCATCTGTTGTTGTATGGCGTTGTATTCGGGTGTCTGTTTCATACGGGACTCCTTGTCATGAGAATTTGTCGTAGAAGATGCGCTCTGTCGGGACTTCCAATTCAGTAAGAACCTGGATGCAGGCATTGATCATACCAGGGCTTCCACAAAGGTATGCTTCGCTGTTGCTTCCTTCGCTTACCATACGACGAACCACATCAGTGATGAGGCCGGTCTCTCCGTCCCAACCGTCCTCCGGCTGCGGTTCGCTCAACGCAGGAATAAACTTGAAATTCGGCAGTTTCTTTTCCAATTCCTTCATCTCATCCAACAGGAACAGGTCGCGTTTGGAACGGGCGCCGAAGAAGTACATCGCCTTGCGCTGAATACCTTTTTCCGCCATATCCAGCAACATCGACTTGATGGGAGCCATACCCGAACCTCCGGCAATGAAGATGATGTTCTGATCGGTATCCCTGAGATAAAACTCCCCATACGGCCCGTTGATGGTCACTTCATCCCCTTCCTTGAGCAGGGTATGGACATAGGTGGTGCAGATCCCGTTGGGAACCAGACGAATTTCCAGCTCGACATGGTTTTTGCTTGATGGTGGAGAGGCCATGGAATAGGCTCGGTATATTCGTTCATCTGTTTTCTCGTATTCGGGCACCTCAAACTGGATGTATTGTCCTGCTTTCCCCTTGATATCGCTGGGATCTTCCAAACGCAACGTTATTTCCTTGATGTCATGGGTCAGATCGCGGATGCGTTCCACCACGGTCTTGAACTCCTTCACCAGAAAGAGTGCTTCAGGAATGGTAATGGCCACATCCTGTTTGACTTTGAACTGGCAGGAAAGCCTGATGTTTTGTTTCTTTTCCTCTTCGCTGATCCAAGGAAGCTCCGTTGGAAGATATTCTGTGCCACCATTGACAACTTTTACCTTACATAAGCCGCAGGATCCACGGCCGCCACAGGCCGAGGGGATGAACACCCCCTCTTGGTTGAGTGCTTTGAGCAACGGCTGGCCGCCTTGCACCTCCAGCTCCTTCGCCCCGTCGTTGATCGAGATCTTGACCATCCCGTAGTTGCCGATCGTGGCATCCGCAATGACCATAAGGAGGGCGAGCACTACGGAAATGGCACTGATGATTCCTATACTGACCAGAAGCGTGATCACCATCGTTCTCCTCCTTTATGAGAGTGCGATCATGCCGGAAAAGCCCATGAACGCCATGGCCATGAATCCGGCGATTACCAGTGCAATGCCCGGTCCCTCCAGTCCGGGAGGTATTTGGGAATGCTTGAGCTTCTGTCGGATGCCCGCCATGGCGATGATGGCTATGCACCATCCGATGCCGCTCCCCAAACCGAACAAAAATGAGGTGAAGAACGTATACTGACGGATGACCATGAACAGACTCACGCCCAGAATGGCACAATTGACGGTGATCAAGGGGAGGAAGATTCCCAACGATTGGTAGAGTCCCTCACTGTATCGTTCAATGGTCATTTCCGTGAGCTGGACGAAGGCTGCAATGACGATGATGAAGACGATGAACCTCAGATATTCCAAATTGAAGGGCAACAGGACAAAGTGGTACACCAGATAGTTGAGCGGTGTGGTTGTTGCCATGACGAATATGACGGCAACTCCCAATCCAACCGAGGTCTTCAGTTCTTTTGAAACGGAAAGGAATGAACACATCCCCAGGTAGTTGGTAAGCAGGATGTTCCCGGTGAAAATGGAAGCGAAGAATACGGCAAAAGGCATGATTGATGCGTTCATTTCTTAGCCTCCTTCATAATGGTTTCCCTGATGAGCCAGATGAGGATCGCCAAGACGAAGAACCCGCCCGGCGGCATGATCATGATCGACCAGTTCGTCCACCAGGTTCCCAGGATCCTATACCCCCAGAGACTTCCGGTTCCCAGCAGTTCCCGGACGAACGCGATGGCAAGCAGTACGTAGGCGTAACCCAACCCGGAAGCCAGTCCGTCGATGAGGGAGAGCATCGGTTTGTTCTGCAACGCAAACGCCTCGATGCGCCCCATGACGATGCAGTTGGTGATGATCAAACCCACGTATGGTCCAAGTTGTTTCCACATTTCAGGATAGTAGGCTTTGAGCACGATGTCGACGACGATGACGTAGGTAGCGATCACCATGGTTTCGACCATCATACGAATACGTGAGGGAATGTAGTTGCGCAACAGTGAGATGGTCCAACTGGATAGGGCTGTCGTAAACATGACGCCCAACGTCATGACCATGGTGTTCTGTAGTTTGTTGGTAACCGCCAGGGTGGAGCAGATGCCGAGAATCTGGACGAATACAGGGTTGTTCTTTCCCAAGGGTTCCAAAAAGGTTTTGCGAATCTGGTGTTTTGCCATCTCATGCTCCTTGTATGATGCTCGGGGCGTCTTTCGAAACCTTGTTCACCAGGTTCCGGAAAAATTCTGAGGTGCGTGTGGCTCCGGTGATGCCATCCACTTCCCCCGCCTTCTTGGTTGCCCCTTCCCCTGCCAAGCTGAACGGGGCGTGCATCCCTTTGAATTGGGCGGTGAACCAAGGTTCCTCGATTCGGGCCCCAAGGCCGGGAGTCTCACTCTGGCTTACGATGGCGATGCCCGAGAGTGTTTTCCCATCCTCCTCGAACCCTGCCATGATGCTGATCGTTCCCCAAAGTCCTGGACCTTGGGCGGGAATGACGTATCGTTTGCCACCCGGGGTGGATGCAATGTAGTAGCCATCCTTGGCGGTTATCGAATTCAGGTACGCTTGCTCAATGCCAGAAGGTGTATTCGCAAATGTAACACCACTGGCTTGGAGAATTGCCCTCCGGGTAAAGGACAGCTCATTGCTGGTCGCCTTCTCTTGGGTGGCCAGATGAAGAAACGCCGTAGGAAGTATGCAGGCAATGGTGACGGCAAGCATGAAGGTCAGTGGATAGATCCGTTGTTGGAAAAAAGTTGTTTTCTGTTTCATCATGCTCCTCCCTTCTTTTTCTTGGCTCCCTTGAGCAGGGTATCGAGCAGGGGCGCGAACATGTTGCACAGTAGGATCGCAAATGTGGTTCCCTCAACCCATGTCGAGAAGGTACGGATCAAGACGGTCAGCAATCCGAACATGAGGCCATAGATCCATCGTCCGGTATTGGTTGACTGGGAAGCGGAAACTGGATCGGTGATCATAAAGAAGGCGGCAAGCAAAAAACTGCCGCTCAGTACGGCGACCAAGGGATTGTCCGGTCGTATCAACCCATTGCTGGTGGCAATGGGTATCCCGCCGGCCCAGAAAATTGCCTGCAACAGCAGAAATGAAGCCAAGCCAGCCGCCACGATTCTCCAATTCGCTGCTTTTTTGTAGATGATGTACAATCCTCCCAGCAGGATGAGGACTGCGCAGGTTTCTCCGAAACTGCCGCTGGTCAAACCGAACAAGAGACGCAGGACCGGTACGTCATGGGTGACCAACGGGGTTGCTGAGGAAACGCTGTCCGCTTTGCTGATCCACGCTCCGAATCCAGCAGGAAACCAAGAAAGATCGGTTGCATTGCCGATAAATTTCCCGGTAAGAGGGAACCCGAAACTGATGTATACGAATGCACGGGCAGTGATGGCGGGATTGAAGATGTTCTTCCCGAATCCTCCGAAGATCATCTTTGCAAAGATGATGCCGAAGGCGATGCCGAGCGCTGCTATCCACAGGGGGATGGTCGGCGGCAGGGACAAGGCGAAGAGGGTGCAGGAGACAAAGACCGACTCGGTGATCTTGTACCCATACCGTTTTGCCATGATTGCTTCCGATGCCAGTCCCGCGATTCCCACCACCGCGAGTACGGCAAGAAACCGCCAACCGAAAAAATAGATTGCAGCCAGACAGAGTGGTGCGAGCCCGTACAGGACCGTACGCATTGCTTGTTGTTTCTGTATTTTCACGGTTCCTCCCTTTTATTGTAATCAGTATAAGGCATAACTGGGGGAATGTAAAAATAAACTATGGACTCATACGGTCATCAAGATCAAATCTCAAGTATATACTAAGCGGAAAAGATGGTACCCTGCTTGGAAGCATCCTAGAATCCTCTTTGGCCGACAGGTACAAAAAAGGAGGAAAAAGCATCGCGCTTTTCCCTCCTTTCCCATCGGCTGTACAGGATATCAGGCCTTTTCTCTTGCTTGCTTGAGGGCAAGCGTCCACCAAGAAAGTTGGTCGAGCATCTGTTCAACCAAACCCTCGAGATATCCAAGATCCTTGACTTGTTTTTGGCCGTTCATGATGGGGAAGAAATCATTGCCTTGAATCAGGACGGCTTGTCTGACGGGAGCCATCTGCAATTCGACGCAGATGTCCTTCAGGTGCTGTACGGCACGTGCGCCGCCGGCCGAGCCGTATGAGAAATATGCAGCTGCCTTCCGATTCCATTCAGGGTAGGCATAATCCAAGGCGTTCTTCAAGGCTGCCGTAATGCTGTTGTTGTATTCGGCGGTGATGAAGATGAACCCATCGAATTCGGCGACTTTCTTCTGCCATTTTTGGGCTATCGGATTGGTTGAGGGGACATAGGCATTTGATGCGACTTCATTAAAGAACGGCATCGGATAGTCACGCAAATCAACGATTTCAAACGAAAGATCCGTTCGTTTCTTAGCGATGGATGCCACATAGGTTGCTGCTTGTTCTCCCACTCTCGTGGCTCTGGTGCTACTTATAATAATCCCAATTTTTGGTACATTCATGATTTTTCTCCTTCGATGAGAATTTTTATCTCTTAAATGTAGTATACAATAATATTTTACAAACGTCAATTGGGACGAATATAGTTTCCCCTGCTATCATTTCTGCGCTCTTGTTCTCAGATCCCATTCCTCTCTTGCGTGCAACAGGAAGCTTGGGACGGCAGTGAGCACGCGCTGCAACCATGAGACGGAATCAGCCTATCCCCAAGGTCCCCTTTCCGGTTTATCCCACTATGAACAGAATTGTGATGAAGCTTTTTCCCCTCTCTCGAAGAATGCCTCTTCCGTGTAGCTTCGAAACTCAGGGACGTTTGCAAAGCAGCCCATACAGAGCATGCACAATGAAGTAAGCTTTGGGTGTAGGCCATTCTGAGCACTCTCCGACCTGGGGTCTCACATGCGTGAATCTTCCTCTGCTCGTTTTGCATAGCTGTGTTTATACACGAACCGCATTACCTGGGTGTCCAGCCAAGCAAGTGGTTGTACCGCTGGAATTCCCAAGCCAAATAAGGCTGCCTTGCAGTTCTTTTGCACAAGCATAGCGACCGCCTCGGCATCAGCTTTGCTGCTTCCCATGCACAGGGCCCCATACTCCTTACAGAGCAGTGCATCGGTATGAAATGCTGAGGACGGGATGGAAGCATGCGGATGCAATACGGCAATCGAAGGGCCTGCAATCTGGGCAAAGTCGTCCAGATATGCATACACCCTGTCCATGGTCTTGGTGACTGCAAGCACCTCCTCACTGACGAGCAACAGGATATACCGGCAATCGGCTTTTCGATACATCAGCTGTGTACAAAAGGACTTGAGTACACCAGCAATGGTAGTATTCCATGCAATCGTACCGGATTCGTGTTTCTCGGCGAGCAACATGATTTGTTTTTTCCCCTCCAGGGTTTTCAGCAAGGGTGAACGGGAAAACACAAGTTGCCGGCAGATACGTTCCAGAACCGCAGCGCTGAGGAATGTTTCGTCCAAGGATGCTCCATAGCAAAGAGCTCCATGGTTTGCCATCAACAAAGCGGACTTTGCACCCTGATTGAGCACACGCTGAACCTGGCATCTCAATTGCCTGGTACCCGGCAAGCCGTACCGCGCAGTGTGAATACAGGTTCCCATCAAATTCCCGTCGTGTTCCGGTACCGCAAGTTTCCCTCCAAGCAGACTGGCCAAGGATGCCATTTCCTGATGCGTATGGATAACACACGCAACCTTGGGTTTGTATTGGTATACCAAGGCATGGATGGCTTTCTCCGAAGATGGTTTGATCGAGCCTGTATAGCTGAGGTCAGGGCAGGAGACCAGCACCAACTGGTCCATGGTAAGCCGGTCGTACGCCTTTCCGCTGGGGGTGATGAGAAATTGGTCCGATCCCACCCTGCAACTGATGTTTCCCCAGGTTCGGGCGACCAATTTTGCAGTAACCAATTGGTTTACCGCTTCCAATACCGTCTCTTTGGCCTGCTGTAATTGCATACCTTGCCGCCTTCAGTCCTTGATGCACGTAACATGAGAGAACACGCGCTCGAAGGCTTCAAGAGCCTGGTCGATCATCATTTCATCATACGCTGCACTGGTGTAGAGTCTGCTCCCGGCAAGCGTGACCAACCCTTCGGCCATGTACGCAGAGCCCATGTACTCCATTTCCTTTTTTCTTCTTGCCGTCTCGTTGATCACACGAGCAATCGTCCAAGGTTTCTTCCAATTGATGGAAAAATGCATGGTCCCCACGGTCTCCAAATGGCAAATCGAGCCTTGGTTGAACGCAACGAACGGCAATTGATAGGCCTCGATGAGTTTCTGAAGCCCTAAGGTAAGGCGGTCGCCCATGCGTCCTGCTTTCCTGCAGGCATCAGTCCTGTCGATTTCCTCCAAGGTATAATAGCCGGCGACGCAACTGATCGGGGTGGCCGCCATGGTGCCTCCGACCAAGGCTTTGTGTATCTTGACCCCACTCTGGATCCCTGCAGAAAGATACTTCATTGCGTCCGATTTGCCGCCGAGACCCCCGGCGCCGGGGTAACCTCCGGCAATGACCTTGCCGAATACGGTCAAGTCCGGGGACACGCCGAAATACCCTTGGGCTCCGGACATTCCAATCCTGAAACCGGTGACCACCTCATCGAACACCAGCAGGGCATCATAGGAGCGGCACAGTGTTTCCACTTCTTTGTTGAATTGCAAATCCAACGGACGGGTTCCGCTTTCCGGACCGATCGGTTCAATGAACACTGCAGCCGTCCCTCCTCTGAGTTTGTTCCGTCGCAACGTTCTTTCCAATGCATCAAGGTGGTTCGGGAAGAATTCCTGGGTGTGTTTGAAGAGATAGGAAGGCACCCCATGGGCTTGCAATCCCTTGGTTCCCGGCAGCCGTATCCCGTAGGCGAGTTGGTCACTCCAGCCATGGTAGGCTCCTCCCATCTTGATGATGTTCTTCTTTCCGGTTGCGAGCCTAGCCACCCTGACGGCGGCCATACAGGCTTCTGAACCGGAGTTGAACATCCTCAACATCTCGACGCTGGGAACGCTTTCACACACTTTCTTTGCCAATTTGTATTCGTATTCATGAAAGAGACCGGTTGAAGGTCCTCCATCCTGCAGCAGCTCTATGACTTTCTCGCGCACAAAAGGAGGGTTGGACCCAAGGACGGTAGGTCCGCCTGCCTGCAGAAAATCAAAATACTGGTTGCCGTCAAGGTCCTGAAGATATGCTCCTTCCGCTTTGGTCATGACCAAGGGAAATGGATGATTGAACGCAAGATTGTGCTGAACTCCTCCGGGAATATACTGTTTCGCTTCCTTGATCATCGCCTTGGAACGTGGGCATCGTTGGTCGAAGTATGATTGCTCATAGACGGCCATCGCATCCCGTCCAATGCTATAGATGGGAAGCCTGATCAAATCGTCTAGTTTTTTGGTAATGACTGTTGCATCAGGATACGATGAAATGGCGAATCGGGTATCCATATCTTTCCTCCTGTACTAGTTAGGCTTGTTTGCGCTGGATTCGGGTATTCATCGAGGTCCGATAGATGATGAATCTGTTGACGGCGAATTCGGTGACCAGATTGATCACCATGGTACCACCCAGCACGATATAATCGGGAATGCCGATGCCGACCAATGCATCCCCCCACCACGTGGAAAGCGGGGTGAAGATGGCATAGTAGATACCCAACTGCGTCATGGCTTTGGGAACATTGTTTGCACTCTTGAAAGTGTAGCGTCTGTTCACGGTAAAGTTGTAGACGACGCTCGCAATGAGTGCGGTTAGGTAACTGGGCCAATAGGGGAGGGAAATGAGTTCTTCCATAATGGCGAATACCAGCACTTGAATGATGCCGGCACTGATGGAGAAGAGGACGAATTTTCCGAATTGGATGAGATTGTCTTTTCTGGATAATGGTGTCTGTGCCTTGTATTCCATGGGATGTTCCTTTCAACGGGCATTCAGCAGAGCAAAGTGTTTCTTGTTGCTGCGGTAGAGTTGTTTGTAGACGGCGTAGTTGGTGTCGTATACCGGCTTGTACTCGCTTCTCGGATGGTAGATCGGTCCTGTCGGGATTGCCTTACGTGCTTCCTCGAATGAAGGAAAGAGACCCAACCCCATCGCGGAAACCAAGGCGGCACCCAACGCCCCGACGTTTTGAGGGTTTTCAATGGTTTGTACCGGTCTTCCCAAGATGTCGCTGAGAATCTGGCAGGTCACTGCAGACAACGCCCCGCCACCAACGAAACGGATTGTAGGAGAGGTTTTGAGCCTTCGTTCCTGGACTTCAAGAAACCATCGCATGTGCATGCAGACTCCTTCAGTTACGGCCCTGATCATCTCAGTTTTTCCGGTATCCAAGCCGAGGTTGAAAAACATACCCCGGGCATTGCAGTCCTCGAATGGGCAACGATTCCCGTGCAGCCACGGGGTGAAGATGACATGGTTGCTGCCCGGCTTGATACTGTCGATGACTGAAGCCATGTATGCATACAAGTCGGTTGCAAGCGACTCGGCGGATTGGGTCGCCAATCTTTTGTCCAGATAGACATTGATCTCATCAAGGGCGAGATGATCCTTGACCCATTCGAGGCATTTCCCTGCAGTCTCAAGCTCTGAAAAATAGGTGTAGCGCCCTGGAATGGCACTGACGATTGCAGCGGTCTTGGTCGCTGGATCCACCATGCTGTGGGAAACCATGGTGGAAAGCCATCCCGAAGTACCAATGTAGATATGGCTGTCCCCCGGTTCGGTCGAGCCGGCTCCCAGCGCGATGACTGCGGCGTCTCCGCCTCCGCCGAATACCGGGGTACCCTCCTGCAAACCAAGGTCGAAAGCCGCCTTGCTTCCCAACTTTCCTGCTGCATCGGTCGAACGGATGATGGTGGGCAGATGTTCCTGCTTCACGTTGAGCATACGACACATCATTGGGCTCCAGATTCGTTTCTTCACATTGAATAAAAGTGTTGCAAACGCCGAATCCTCGGTCATGATGAAGGATCCGGTAAGTCTGGCGATCAGATATTCCTTGACATCAAGCCATTTGTAGATGCGTGCATGCACTTCCGGTTCATGATGCTTTACCCATTGATATTTCCACACCGGGTCCTTCACGCTGGTTGGTGCCGCTTTGGTAATGGCCAGAGACACAAGCAATTTCCGTATGTTGGCTCCGGCAATGCATAGGCCTGTGGCCAATCCTTGCTTCAATTCAGCGGTTGCTCTCTGGTCGAGATAGCTGAACGCATTGCGCAGGGCATTGCCCTGTCGGTCAACAAGCACCAAGCCCTGCATCTGCGAGCAAAATGAAATACCCTTGATGTCGGAAGGATCCACCTTGGATTGGGAAAGCACTGCTTTTGTAGTCTCCAGCATCGCCTGATACCAGGATTGTGGGTCCTGTTCAACGCCGCCACCTTCCAGAAGTTGCAACGGGTATTTGGCCAGAGCGGAAGTGATCAACCGCAAGTTGCCATCGGGGGAGTACAGGCACGTCTTCATGCCTGTGGTTCCGATATCGTAGGAAAGTAGGTACATCTTGCATGCCATGACGATCCCCCGCTCGATTGCTTATGGTTTCAGTGCGGAACAAAGGAAGTGCACCATCTGGTTGCGAACAAAACTGTCATTTTCCTCGATTTCATCACCCAAGAAGAGCCTGAACCGCTGCCGGAAGTATTCACTTGTATAGGAGAATTGCAGGGAGATGAACAGGTTGTCCATCAGGAATGCCGCCATGGCAGGGTGGATATCTTTTCTGATCTCCCCCGTTTGCTGTCCTTCCCTGATCAAGTCAGAATACATCTGGGCTGATACGGCCTCTATTTCATAGGTGAGTTGTTTGACCAGATCATCATTGCCTACGCACGTCAATTCGCTGTAGAGACGAATGAGTTGCTGTTGTTGCCTGCAGGTGGTTTGGATGGCCTGGATCAATGCCCTGCATTTTTCCTCGAAGGATTGCGTTGACGGAATGATGTTCTGGAGAATGCTCCTCAATACCTCGGTGCCTTGATGGATGGTCATCAGGAAGAGATCTTGTTTGGATTCGAAGTATTTGTACAGGGAACCTATACTGATCCCCGCTTTCTGGGCAATGATGTTGATGTTTGCATGATCGAACCCTTGGTTGGCAAACTCTTCGGTCGCCGTTTGGAGGATTACACGCTTCTTTTCCTCACTGAGCTTGTCGAATGTGGGTTTGGTAAGTTTCCGGTTGGATTGCATCGGTCCGTATCCTCCGCTTCCTCTTGGTAAGTGAGTACTCACTCACCATTGAGTATAGCACGCCCCATACCCGGGTCAAGCCTCCGGGTTGTTGAAATTCACATCCTTGTTGTACGCTTTCCTGCTTCAATCGAGCAGAAACCTGATTCAGCATTTCATAGGATAGGCTTGTTTCCTTTGGAAAGATTCGCCACGGCAAAGATGGAAGTGCCGAGAATCAACAGGAAAGATATTGCGTTGATCACCGGTGTTGATCCGTCACGCACCTGCATGTACATGTTGATCGGAAGCGTTGCCTGCGATCCAACCAGGAATATCGTGGTGTTGAAGTTCTCGAAAGACATCAAAAATGCCATAGCAGCCCCCCCGATGATGGAAGGTCTGAGGTACTTGAGCGTAATGAACCAAAGTACTTCCGCCTTGTTGGCTCCCAGATTGTAGGCTGCTTCCTCAAGGCTGCGGTCGAACTTCTTCAACCTGGCGGAGACGACCAAGGCGACGATGGTGGAGATGAACGAGGATTGGCCGAGCACCACCAGCGGGAAGCCGGGACCAAGAAACTTGATATACAGGTTTGTCTGATGCTCGATAAACAGTCCGATGGCATTGGAAAACATCAGGATGGAGATACCTAGGATTACCCCGGGGATGACCAGAGGGGCGAGCATAAGGAAGTAGAGTACCCCCTTGAACCGGAAGTTCTCCTGTTCAAAGAGAAAGGCGGCGCACGTGCCGAGGAAGGTGGAGAGCAGCATTACCCAAAATGCAACTTTGAAGGAGGTGAAAAGGCTTCTTAAGTTGGTCTGGTCATGAAAAATGCCGTATTTTTGCGGGCCGTTTCCGAAGAACCAATCGAGGGTGAAACCCTGCCAAGGAAGTGAGGGGTACATGGAATTGTTGAAAGCCAGGACCATGGTCACTACCAATGGGGCAAAAAGGAATAGGAAATACAGGACTATGAAAAGCGTGAATCCATAGCGGTATGGTTTTGAGGATGGAAGGCTTCTGATCATTTCACCACCTCCTTCAGGCTCTGTTTGGTCAACTTGAGAAGTATCCAGATGATGAGAGAGGAGAGGGCAAGCAGCAGGAACCCGAATGCGGCTCCTTGGTTCCAGTTGAAATAGAGAATGATCTGGTTGTAGATCTGCTCGGTGAACCAGAGTGAATTTTTGCCGCCCATCAGGTTTGGGGTCAGGTAACTCCCAAGTACCAACATGAATACGATGATCCCTCCATTGACGAGTCCCGGAGCACAATGCGGAATGATGATGGTTCTCCAGATGGCAATCTTTGATGCACCAAGGTCATATGCTGCCTCGATGATGGAATTGTCCAAGTCATCCATGACCCCGATCACCGGAACCACCATGAAGAGCATGCTGGTATACACCAATCCCATAATCATGGTTACGTCGTTGTAGAGCATTTCAACCGGTTCCTTGAATACTCCCAGGGAAACAAGGAAATGGTTGAGGATTCCGCTTTCCCTGAGCAGGATCATCCATCCATACACCCGTATCAGTTCACTGACCCAGAACGGAACCAGGATGAGTATCATGAGAACACCGGCCATCCGGCCCTTTACAAGTTTGGAAATATAGAAAGCGACGGGAAGAGAGATGACCATCACCAGGAAGGTCACCAGGATCGAGTAGAGGGCCGTGCGTACGAAGGTCAGCCAGTAGATGGGTTCCTTGAAAAACGCCAGGTAATTGTCCAAGGTGAGCTTGCCAGAATCAGCCTTGGTGAATGAGAGCTTCAAGAGCTCGAGGTGAGGCAGAACTATCAAAAGAAGGAGCCAGAGGACCACCGGAAGGAAAAAGAAGAGGAATCCCCCTGTAATGCGTTGTTTATTCTTCATCGTATAACTTCCAATCACTGCGTTTGAAGCAGACGGTCTTATGCAGGTCCCAACCGACCTGAATGCGGTCCCCGGGTCGGATAAAATCAAATTCCCTTGTCTGGGGAAGAGCTACCACCAATTCCTCCTGCGTACCCAAAGGTTTGACCAGCAACCTGCTGTTTCCCCCATCAAACAGGATTGAGGTTACATCGACTGCCAGGACATGGAAATCCTTTCGTGCCTGCCTGGGGTTGATGATGACGGATTCCGGCCGGATGAAGAGATCATAGTCCTCCTGCTCTCCGGTGAGATTGAATTTCTGGGAGAGTACGAAATCGTACCGGTCGGCATATCGGGCTATGATGCTTCCCTGTGTATCTGCATGCAGTTTCACCCGCAACTTGTTGTTGTTCCCCACGAATTGCGCCACAAATGAGGACTTGGGCTCATGATACAGTTCCTGGGGCGTTCCGATCTGTTCAAACCGGCCATTGTTCATGACCGCCACCTGATCACTCATGACCATCGCCTCGCTCTGGTCGTGGGTGATGTACACAAAGGTTGTTCCCACTTGGGATTGCAGATTCTTCAATTCAACCTTCATATGTTCGCGCAGCTTTGCATCGAGCGCTCCCAACGGTTCGTCAAGCAGCAGGACGGTTGGTTCCATGATCAGGCAGCGTGCAATGGCGATGCGTTGTTTCTGCCCCCCGGAAAGCTGGGTGATCTGCTTGTTTCCCGATTCAGGAAGTCCGACCCGCTCCAGCAGTTCCTTCACCTTCTTGTCGACGCCCGGACCTTTCTCCCCCCTTCTCCGCAACCCGAAGGCTATGTTCTCATGTACATTCATCATAGGAAAGAGCGCCAGATTCTGAAAGACCAGGTTGACCGGCCGCTTGTTCGGAGCCACCCCATCCATGTTCTTCCCGTTGAACAAAAGGGTTCCTCCATCGGGCTTGTAGAACCCGGCGATCATGCGGAGCAGTGTGGTCTTTCCACACCCTGATGGACCGAGAATTGAGAAGAACTTGCCGTCTTCCACTTCGAACGATACTTGATCAACTGCAACAAAATCACCAAATCGTTTGGTGAGCTTCTGTACTGAGAGTGCACTATCCATCGTATTGTTTACCTTGGAAAGATGCCGATGACCTTCACCTGAAGGCCATCGGCACTCTGTCTGTCTATCCTGCTAGCGAGCAGCCTTAACCTTGTCGAGCGTCTTTCCTTCCATTTCCTCGATCCCCGCCGGGACGGTCGGATACCAATTTATGTTGGCCAACACATCGGGGGGAAGCCCACGGTTGAAGTTTGCCTTGATTTCGGGATCAAGGAAGTTCACCGCATCCTTTGAGGCGGTTCCATAGGTTTCGCGATTGGTGAAAAATGCCGCATTCTCCGGTCTGAGCATAAAATTGATGTAAGCATAGGCTGCATCAAGATTTTCACTCTTTGAGGGGAGTGCGAAGGTGTCAACCCACCCCAGTGCTCCGCTGGTGGGTGCAAGATAGTCGATGTTCGGGTTTTCTGCATGCAGTTTCCAACCTGCCTGCTCCCATGCCGAGGCCGCCCAGACTTCCTCCGAGCGCAGGGATTGCAACAGTTGGTCTCCGTTGTCCCAGTAGGTTTTTACCGAAGGTTTTCCGGCGATGAGCACTTTCTCCATCTCATCAAGGAATTTCTGGTAGCCGGATGGGTCTGCATAGAGTGCGAACGGATCATACCCGAGGGAGAATCCCATGCCGATGAGCGTGGGTCTCTTCAACCGATACGATACTCTTCCTGCATATTTCGGATCGAGCAGGTCCTTGAAATCTTTCACATCGGGGGCCTTGGCTTTGTTGACGACCAAGCCTTCGGTTCCATAGATATGCGGTACTGCATACGATTTTCCCTGGACAAGCGTATTCTTCTTCACCGCTTCAAGCAGGGAAGGGTCGATCTGTTCGGTCTTGATTCTTGCATAGTCGATGGGTTGGTAGATTCCGTATTGTTCCACCACTGATGAAATGCGGTCTTGGGAGGGTTGGGCGAGGTCAAACCCGCCGCCACGGGTTGCTCTGAGTTTGCTGATCATCTCTTCGTTGTTGCTCAGCGTTACTTCAACCTTGTAGCCGGTCTCGGAAGTGAATTTGTCCAACAGCTCCTGCGGGGCATATCCTGCCCAGGTGATGATGCGCAGTACTGGATTCTTCGTCTCTGACGAAGCTTGTGCAAACAACGTGCCGCACAAAAGCAGTAGGACAACGAGAACAAGAACTCCTTTCTTCATACAGAACTCCTCCTTTTGGATTACGAGGTGTCCACCGCTCATGGTTTGCTACACTATTTCTCGTTCCCTCTGCAGTTTGTACCTCCTTTGTATGGTAGGTCCTCACTATGGCAAAGTCAATTCCAAACTATAAAAGATAAAATCATTCAGAATCACTTATTTCCAAGCGGTATCCCGACGCTCAATCCAACGTTCGGATATAACAGCGCCGACGCTTGTGTTGCTCGGTATGAAAGCTCTTCCATTGTGACTGCACCTTGTTGTTGTCTTCCAGTTCGGGTCCGGTCTCTGCATACTGTACGCCGTGTTCAATGGCCCGCTTGAGCCCTTCATGCAGGATGATGGCATTTACTCCTCTGCCGAAATACTCGGGCTTCACGGCGATGAGATACATATCCAATACCTGGTACGTTTTCAAGGCCTGAAGAATCCGAACGAATCCAAAGGGAACGAGCCTGCCTTGGGAAGCTTGGATTGCCTTGGCCAAGGACGGGGCCATAATGCCGAAACCGATGACCGAGTTCTCCCTATCGACCACTACGAAAATGTAATCAAGGCTCAGCAAGCTGAAGAACTGCTTGATCGCCATGTCGATCTGTTCGTCACTGAGTGGACAGAATCCATACAACTGGGCAAACGACTCGTTGTACATATGGAACATCTGGTGGGCATACGGAATGACTTCCTTCTTGCTGGTGAAGGAGAGGAGCCGATACCCATGCCGTTTTTCTGCGATTTCGCAGATTCTAGCAATACGGGAGTCGATCTTTTGGGGGACAAAGACCTTGTATTCCACCCAGTCTGTATCCTTGACGAATCCTAATTGGGTCAGATGTTCATGGTAATACGGGTGATTATACAGGGTGATGAACATCCCAAGTTGGTCAAACCCTTCGACCAGCAAGCCTTGCTTGTCGAGATCCGAAAAGCCGATGGGTCCGATGACCGTATCCATCCCTTTCGTTTTGCCCCAGGCAAAGACAGCATCAAAGAGCTGTCGACTGACCTGTAGGTCATCAATCACATCATAGCGGGTGAAGCGCATATAATGTTGCGCTTTGGCTTTGTTGAGTTTGTGGTTGATGAGGGCTGCGATGCGTCCTACCGTATCACCATCCTTTTTGGCAAGGAACGCGACGGTATCACAATATTCGAATGCCGGGTTTTTCTTCGGATTAAAATTCCATTGTTCATCGAGCAATAAGGCTGGCACATAGAAGGGATTGCCCTTGTACAGGAGATTGGGGAAATTGAAGAAGCGCTTCCAATCACGTTTGGTTGTTACCGGGTGGATCGTAATCACCTGGGCCTCCTATTTGGTTTTCTGCACCCATTGTACCGCATTTGGGCAAAAGTCGAGTACTACTTCTTCAGGGAATTTGATTTGTTCACCAAATACCTGAAGTCGGATGATTTCCCCAGTGTATGTGCTATGATTACACCATGCGACCGAAACAAAATACAATAGGCAAACTATGAGAATCGTGTTGATTGGGTACGGATGGCGCAGCCTTTTTTACTATCGGATCATCAAGGCGTTTCCCGAGCGCTTCACCTTGGTGCAATGGGTGCTCCAAAGTGATGCTCGCGCTGAGCAAGTGAAGGCAATCTACCACGTGGAGACAACGAGCAAGGTGGAGGTTGCACTTGCCTGTCCTCATGACCTGGTGGTGCTGTGTGTACCCGCTGCGAGCTTGGAAACCTCTCTCTCGTCTCTGATTGATCAGGGCGAAACCATTTTGTGCGAGACGGGATTCACCCCGCTTTCCTTGCAGACCTTGGCATCGATCTACGCACGATGTAAGGCATCATCAAGCACGATATTGGTTGCAGAGCAATACGTTAGGTATCCCTATTATCAGAGTTGCCATGCACTCCTACCTCTCTTGGGCTCGCTGACGGAGGTACACGTCGGCAGCGTGCATGGACACCACGCAACCAGCCTGATTCGTCATTTTCTTGGAGAACAGGGAAACAACTGCTCCATTTCAGCTGCTTCGAGGACTTCCTGGGTGGTGAAGACCGGAGGACGGGATAGTATCAATACCGAAGGGACCCGTATCCAGACAAAGCGAACTGTGGCGGTATTCGACTTTGCGGATGGAAAGACCGGATATTTCGATTTCGCCGATGTACAGTACCACAGCAACATCAGAAGCGGTCATTTCAGCCTTCGGGGAGAACGGGGGGAGATCTTTGACGAGACGGTGCGTCATCTCAACCGAAACAATGAAGGAGTCATCCAGACCATGCAGAGAATCGAGGACGGGAGTTGGACCAACAACCCCCGCTCGTTACGTGCCGTAGGCTTTGGGGATGCATACCTCTTTACCAATCCCTATTGGCCCCTCGGGTTCAACGATGATGAAATTGCGCTTGCTCTTTGTTTGGAGGATGCATGCCAAAAGAAAGGCTATGCTTTGGCTGAGGCCTTGCAGGACTCCTATCTTGCCCAATGCATCCAGAACAGTTGTGCTACACAAACCCGGGTGGAAACCGAAGCCCAGATATGGGCCGATGCGTTGGCTTTGAAGGCAAATTGAAGAGGCACCTGCAATGCATGAATCGAACCGGGATCCTGACTTGTTTCTGTGTCCTGTTCTTTCCTTGTAAAGCGTTTTCCGTTCCTCATTTTCGAACCGGAGTCCAGACTTCACTGTACGCATATCCTTGTCTTTGTGTATGCATCCTGGTGAATGAGAACGTGGGGGCATTGATGACTTCATATCCGGATACAGGCAGCCACAGTGCATAGATATTGGCCATGGTTTCCTGTAGCGTAGAAGGGAATGGTCCTTCGCAAGGAAATATTGCCCAGGTCATCGCCTCGACAGGGATTGTCTCCAGTATTGGATCTACCTCCGTTGCCGTGGTCAGTACTCCGATGAGATGGGTCAGTTCGCCTTTCTCTTCCAAAAAGTTTGAATCTGCATCGAAGGATGCGTTGACCACTTCCTTTGGCTCCATATTCTGAAGCCGGTGCATTGCTTTTCTTTGTTCGGCTGTGATTGATTGTGCAAGTTTCACAATCTCCTGATTAATGCCTTCGAATTGCATCGGTACTCGTTTGATGACACCGGCAAATTTGAATGCTGGCATTGTGATGATTCTACACTCCATACTATCTCCTCCCCGTACCGTAATCTGAAAAGAGAGTACCGGGGTTGTCTTGCTGAAACCAAGCTTCCGGACTTCAGAGGGGTGTAACCCTGCCCATGCCGTAAAGGCACGACTGAATCCGTCTTGCGAATTGTATCCATATTGGTAGGCTACTTCGGTAACGTTCCTTCCTTCCAGCAAAGCTTTGTTCGCTTCAGACATCCTCCTGTTTCTCAGGTATTCGCTGATCGAATACCCGGACAATGCATGAAAGACTTTGTTGAAATGGTAGATTGAGCCGGTAATAAGCGGTTTCAACGCATCCATTGTAATTTCTTCACTGAGATGTTGCTCAAGATACGCAACCACTGACTGCAACTGTTCAACCATACGGGTCCTCCCTGTATTGGTGCATGATAGCATTCAGGCAGGCATGATGCTCGACCCAGATGACATATAAATGTCGGATGCCGGATTCTTCCAGGCATTTGTTTTCTATTCTGCTTCTGGTATACTTTCAAAACAGCATTGCAGCGAGGGATACTTGTTTCCCGCTGCCGTCTGTCGAATCAGTCCAGGCATTCTGCCGCATCCTACGTGGCTAAGTAGATTCAGCTGGAGCAGGGGGAGATGTATGGATACCATGCTGATCACCAAAATTTCTGAATTAGTGGAACGAGCTTGTGCATCAGAGAACAATACGCATGGATATGAAATCTGGAAGTTTCATATCCATCCTATGGTTTCCATTGCACAGGACCTTGCTGTTGCCCATGGTGCCGATTGTGAAATAGTGACATTGGCTGTGTTGCTGCATGATTTGGCGGGAATTGAGGATTACTCCAAACAGGAATTGCATCATTGGTACGGAGCCCAGCGGGCCCGTGAAATTTTGGCGTCGAATCAGTATCCTGAGCGGAAAACCGAGTTGGTCGCCCAATGCATCCTGCATCATCGAGGAAGTGTGCCGATGATCAAGGAAACAGCGGAGGAACGATGTGTTGCTGATGCCGATGCAATTGCCCATATGTCTGATCTTTCCTCATTGTTCTTTGTGGCCTATGGGAAGAAGAGGATGGCAAGAGAGGATGGGAAAATCTGGGTCATGCAGAAAATCCAACGAGATTGGAATAAGATGAGTGAGATTGCACAAGAGCAATATGGCACTCTGTATAAAGAAATCAGGCGCTTGCTTTCGTGACCATTCCCGCATGCACGTCATGCGGGAATGAAAACCGGGTTGGCTGGAAGAATGCAGATTTTCGTACTACTCTGGAAGTTCGGCAAACTTCGGTATTTGTTCCAAATCATGGTCCCATGCTGCCTTGTCGGCTCTGAAGATATGACCATCCGGCCGTATGCATAGCTCAGTATCCAGACAACCGGCAGGCACAACCAATAATGTTCCCTGCATCTGTAAGTGAGGGAGTGCCGAGCCACATTCGGTGCAAAAACTCTTCATATGTCCACTCGATTGGAAATCGAAGGTTTTCACCAAATGTTCTCCACTGAGCCAACGCAATGTGGCCGATGAGGAGAATAGGTTGGCAGCATGTGCGGAACCGCTGTCTTTGCGGCATAGATGACAATGACAAAGGTAGAAATGTTCGAAATCACCTTCTATTTCGAATGTCACACTCCCACAAAGACACGCTCCTTTGTGTAGGCTCATATGCACCTCCTGTTTCTGCATGATGCAACAACCGGCAAAAGTTTGTCCAGTGGATCATCCTTCGCTCGGACCTAGTCCGGTTTCAGCCATGTTTGCTAAAATCGCCGACCGGGAGTTTTGCGCTGATAATCTTCCACACACGATTCGTATCTGCAAGCAAATTACCGGGGAGGAGAAATGCCCTTTCTTTTGTAATGAACAGGTAGATGCTTCCTTTTTCGCAATACGCATGCAATACATCCTGCCATCGATAGGTTGCTCTCTCTTTGCCGTTTGAAATTTCCAACATGTCCGATTCCTCTGAGAATTCCAAAGTATACACAAGGCGTGGGGGATTGAGGTTCTGAAGCCGGACTTGTTTTTTCAGAGAAACGAAGAAAGATGCGAAGTATACCAGTGGCATTCCCAAGCCTGAAACCAGCAGTACGGTACCCAAGAGCAGTGCACCCTCAACCCGATACATCAGAAAGCAGATGATCGCAGAAATCGTAAAGATGGATGCAAAGACGACGGGCCGTCTATGCAGCTTCAGGCGCTTGATGATGTTGAAAATGAGAAATTGGCGGAAGTGGCTTTCATCCAAATACACAGCTATGGTCATAGGCCGACTATAGCATATTCATGCTTGCATTTCATTCACAATCTGCTGATT